>NZ_JAMTCC010000032.1:0-60056 GCF_025370265.1 Shewanella septentrionalis
AATGAAGAGCGATTAAGCTGATGCAATAAAAAAGGAGCCGAGTTAAAAACTCGGCTCCTTTCGTTTTAGTACTTGAAGCGGGAGCGATACTGACTAAGAAAGCGCTATCTCTTATTGCAAGATAGTTTATTTCAAGCTCGTTCATTCAAGAACGCTTATTTCAGTTCGCCCATTTCAACCTATCCAACTTCAAGCTTGCTGTTAACGTATCGCATTCAAACAACACACTAAGTGACTAGCGACTGGTTATTGCTCGAACACTAACTCGCCACCCGCACAGCTGACCTTGATCGGTTTACCTGGTAACAAGTCGCCACGCAGTAATTTCTGCGCCAGCGGGTTTTCGACTTCTTGCTGCAATGCCCGTTTCAACGGTCTTGCGCCATACACAGGATCGAAACCAATTTCCGCAATCAGTGATAATGCGTCGTCGGTGATTTCCAATGTATAGTCCTTTTCCGCCAAACGTTGGCGTAAGGAAGCAATCTGTATCGAAGCAATACGCTTGATATTGGCAGCATCCAATGGATGGAACACCACAGATTCATCGATACGGTTTAAAAACTCGGGTCTGAAACTGTGAGTAACCACATTCATTACCGCCGCTTTCATCTCTGCATAGGTCACTTGACCAAATCCTTCTTGGATAATGTCGGAGCCTAAGTTCGAGGTCATGATGATCACTGTATTTCTAAAATCTACAGTACGACCTTGACCATCGGTTAAGCGTCCATCATCAAGCACTTGCAGTAAGATGTTAAACACATCGGGATGCGCTTTCTCGACTTCGTCGAGCAATATCACCGAATACGGTTTACGACGAACGGCTTCCGTTAAGTAACCGCCCTCTTCATAACCTACGTATCCAGGAGGCGCACCCACTAAACGCGATACTGAGTGTTTCTCCATAAACTCAGACATATCAATGCGCACTAAGGCCGATTCGGTATCGAATAAGAACCTCGCCAGTGATTTACACAGCTCAGTTTTACCCACACCCGTTGGGCCTAAAAACAGGAACGAGCCAATCGGGCGATTTGGATCCGCCAGACCCGCGCGGCTACGACGAATCGCATTCGCGACCGCATCGACGGCTTCGTTTTGGCCTATCACCCGCTCGTGCAGCGCCACTTCCATTTGCAGTAATTTTTCGCGCTCGCCTTCAAGCATTTTCGATACGGGTATTCCCGTCGCTTTCGACAAGACTTCGGCGATTTCGAACTCAGTGACCTTGTTACGCAATAACGTCATGTCCTGCATTTCGGCTTGCGATGCCAAATCGAGCTGTTTTTCAAGCTCTGGAATACGACCGTATTGCAGCTCAGACATCCGAGTTAAATCACCCGCACGACGCGCTACTTCTAAATCCATTCGAGCCTGTTCGAGATCGGCTTTAATGTGCTGAGTTCCCGCTAGTGCGGCTTTTTCAGTACGCCAGATTTCGTTCAACTCTGAAGCTTTAGCTTCAACGTCACGTAATTCCTCTTGCAGATGGTCAAGCCTGCGACGACTCGCCTCATCATTTTCTTTGGCTAACGCTTGCTCCTCCAGTTTGAGCTGGATAGCACGACGTTCAAGCCGGTCGAGTGACTCAGGTTTTGAGTCCATCTGCATGCGAATGCTCGATGCCGCTTCGTCGATCAAATCGATCGCTTTATCGGGCAACTTACGGTCCGACACATAACGGTGCGACATAGTCGCCGCCGCCACAATCGCCGGATCGGTAATTTCCACATGGTGATGCAGCTCGTAACGTTCTTTCAGTCCACGCAAAATAGCGATGGTGTCTTCAACGCTTGGCTCATCCACCAGCACTTTTTGGAAACGACGTTCAAGCGCCGCATCTTTTTCAATGTACTGACGATACTCATCAAGCGTGGTAGCACCCACACAGTGCAAATCACCACGCGCTAACGCAGGTTTCAGCATGTTACCCGCATCCATTGCGCCTTCACCTTTACCGGCGCCGACCATAGTATGCAGCTCGTCGATGAAGAGGATCACTTGACCTTCTTCCTGCGCTAACTCATTCAATACCGCTTTTAAACGTTCTTCGAACTCACCGCGATATTTAGCGCCCGCAATCAATGAGCCCATATCGAGGGATAAGACGCGCTTATTTTTAATCCCCTCAGGGACTTCACCATTAACGATACGCTGGGCAAGTCCTTCAACAATCGCCGTTTTACCCACACCTGGTTCACCGATAAGGACGGGGTTGTTTTTACTGCGACGTTGTAATACTTGGATCGTGCGGCGAATTTCATCGTCACGGCCGATCACAGGATCTAACTTGCCTTGCTCGGCTCGCTCGGTTAGATCGATAGTAAACTTCTTCAACGCTTGGCGTTGATCTTCAGCGTTCGGATCATCCACTTTTTGGCCGCCGCGCATTTGTTCAATGGTTTGCTCCATCAACTCTTTGGTCGCGCCGGCTTTTTTCAACGCTTGCGCGAGGGCATCGCCTCCTTCTAACGCAGCTAATACAAATAACTCGCTAGAGATATATTTGTCTTTACGCTTTTGCGCCAATTTATCGCACAGGTTTAATAAACGTATTAAACCTTGGGATAATTGCACATCGCCGCCGGTACCTTCGACTTGAGGTAAGCGTTCCAGCTCTTGGCTCAAAAGCGAGCGCAGCGCACTCACGCGAATGCCAGCTTGGGTCAATAAGGGATGGATTGAACCTGAATCTTGGTTCAACAATGCCATCATCAAATGCAGCGGTTCAATAAACTGATGATCACGCCCGAGTGCGAGAGACTGGGCATCTGAGATGGCAAGCTGAAATTTATTGGTCATACGATCGAGTCGCATACAGCCTCCTAAAACTCACAAAGTAGAGATATGCCAATCCACAAGATATCTTGCCAATTTAGTGGCGTTAAATCAGTACCGCTAATGAAGAGATCTTAATAGGATTGGTATTACATTTCGTTAGTTAAAAGATGGGGGCTATTTAGCCAAATTCAAGCGGATAACGCGGAAATAAATATAAATTGTAGGGGAATTAACTTAAGACTTAAGCCAGATCAACGATGCCATGCGCCCCGTCACCTTATCGCGACGATAAGAGAAGTAATCGGTGTCACTGACAGTGCAGATATCGGCGCTATAAATATGCTTGATGCCGAGTAAACTCAAGCGTAATTTAGCCAAGCCAATAATATCGGCCAGATACTTGTCACCACTGGGAATAAAACACGCTGCCCCCTGTGGATGTAACCCACAAAATGCATGCTTCACTTCGACGCCCACTTCAAATTTTTGCGGACCAATCGCCGGGCCTAGGTAAGCAATCAACTCATCCATAGGAGAACTAAACTGCGCCGCGGTGGCCTCAATCACGCCATCACATAAACCGCGCCAACCGGCATGGGCCGCTGCCACTTCGGTTCCCGCTTGATTACACAGCAATACAGGTAAACAATCGGCGGTCATTACAGCGCAAACTTGGCTCGCAGTTCGGCTATAACTGGCATCGGCAATCGGCGTATCCTCAGCCTGAGCTAAGCTTAGCGTGTCCAAATTGAGCACATGGGTACCATGGACTTGCTCAAGCCAGACAGGTTTGGCAGCTAACGCTAATTGTTTGCAGAGTAATTCACGATTAGCCATAACTTGCTGTACAGCATCACCGACATGCAGTCCAAGATTCAAACTGTCATAGGGATACACGCTCACACCGCCATGACGATTTGTCATAGCGATGCCAACATTAGCAGGAACAGGCCAATCGTGATCAAACACTTAGAGATACTCGATCGGATGCTCTACCGTGTCTTGACGCAGTGCTTTAGTCAAAATCACCATGTCTTCAGGAATTGGCGCTTGCCAGCTCATGATTTCACAACTCACTGGGTGAGCTAATTCTAGACGCACCGCGTGCAGCGCTTGGCGCTTGAAGTTTTTCAGGATATCGAAAAACTCTGGGCTCGCCGCTTTAGGCGGTTTTGGACGACCACCATACACAGGATCGCCCACTAACACGTGGCCTATGTATTCCATGTGCACACGGATCTGGTGAGTACGGCCAGATTCTAGACGTAATCTCAGACGTGTGTGGTTACGGAATTTTTCAGCAACACGATAATGCGTCACCGCAGGTTTACCTGAGTGCAGCACGGCCATGTGAGTACGTTTGGTAAGATGGCGACCAATAGGCTCATCCACTGTACCGCCACCTGTCATAGTCCCCATAACAATCGCTTCGTATTCACGAGTGATTTCACGGGCCTGCAAAGCGGCAACTAAATGCGTTTGCGCTTCAACGGTTTTGGCAACGACCATCAAACCTGTTGTATCTTTGTCCAGACGATGCACAATACCTGCACGTGGCACATGCTCAATATCAGGACAATGGTGCAATAGTGCATTCATCAAAGTGCCATCGGCATTGCCAGCACCTGGGTGAACCACCAATCCAGCTTGCTTGTTGATCACGATAATGTCGTCATCTTCATAGACGATATCCAGATCAATGGCCTGCGCCGCGGCATGGACTTCTTCTTCGAGAGTGGCGTCTATGAGTATCTGTTGCAGCTCATAAACTTTCTCGCGAGGCTTATTAACGACAACGCCGTCAACATGAACTGCATCAGATAGGATCCATTCCTTGATGCGCGTGCGCGAGTAATCTGGGAACAACTCTGCTAGGGCCTGATCTAATCTCAGTCCAGTTTGTGTTGCCGAAATCTCGCTTTTTAGATTAATCTCTTGTGTCATAGGAACCGTATCCCCATTTAGGGGTCAAAAAATGTGTGCTATCTGTTACAATCGGATGTTTTCTATTTTATAGTGAAATGGAAAAATTCTTAACTACAACTTAAAAAGAATTGAATTCAAGTATGTATAAATTTTCCAAAGGCGTTACCTTAGTCCTATTTTCACTAGCGTTATCAGCCTGTAGCAGCAGCCCTGATGATAACGATATTGCCGCCAAAACGTCACCTGATGTGCTTTACACTCAGGCAAGAACCTCTATGGAACTTGGCAATTACTCTAAAGCTGTCCGTTCTTTGGAGGCGTTAGACTCACGCTTCCCCTTCGGACCTCACAAAACTCAAGTCCAGTTAGACCTGATTTATGCTTACTACAAAATGGACGATGTCGCTTCGGGGATTGCGAACATAGACAGATTTATCCGTCTTAATCCTACCCACCCTGATATTGACTATGTGTTCTATATGCGCGGTTTAGTGAACATGCAAGCCGACAACTATTTGTTCCACGATATGCTAAATATCGACCGAACCGATCGTGACCCTAAAAATGCTCAAGATGCTTTCAAAGATTTTGATCGTCTTATCAAAACTTACCCTAACAGCAAATATGCCGCCGATGCGCAAAAACGCATGTTAGCGTTGAAGAATCGCTTAGCAAGATATTCAATCCAAGTTGCCGAATATTATCTTAAGATGAATGCATGGAGCGCCGCAGCAATCCGAGCACAATCTGTAATGGAAACATATCCTGGCACCCCTTCAAATGAACGGGCATTAGAGATAATGATAGAAGCTTATGGCGAATTAGGTCAGAGCAAGCTGAAGCAAAACGTGCTCATGGTAATGCAAGCTAACTATCCAAACAATGAAATCTTATCAAACTAGCCGAGAATGCCCCTTTAATAGGGGCATTTTTTTGCTTTGCTAGCCAAGATAACCCATCACTGGATATTGCTAAGTCCCCAGCGTGGATAGTGGTTTGACTATTTTTAGCTCGCCACTTGCAGCGTAAATGACACTTTCGTGTAAATCTTATCCAACCGAGTCACTTTTTACGTTATTTAGTAAAAATCTATTGACTCAAAACCCGAAAAGCCTTTAAATTGCGCCCGTCGCCCGAATAGCTCAGTCGGTAGAGCAGAGGATTGAAAATCCTCGTGTCCCTGGTTCGATTCCGGGTTCGGGCACCATCTTTAAATTGGTTGCTTCAGCGACTAATGTTAGAGAACTGCAATAGGTACAGTGCAGGTGTGGTGGAATTGGTAGACACGCCAGCTTCAGGTGCTGGTGCTCGCAAGGGCGTGGAGGTTCAAGTCCTCTCACCTGTACCAAATTGCAGTTCAACGAATGAAACAAAGCATTAATAATGTTTCTTCGGTTTTATGATTACTCATTCGATGAAATTTCGGATAGCCATGCAGATGTGGTGGAATTGGTAGACACGCCAGCTTCAGGTGCTGGTGCTCGCAAGGGCGTGGAGGTTCAAGTCCTCTCATCTGTACCAACATTTAAACCTCGCTTAGCGAGGTTTTTTTGTATCTAAAACAAAATAAATCCTCTGTTACTCTCCCCTCTTTCCGCTGATTTGCTATACCTAATGTTACAGACTCATCGTAGGGATAGCTCGAGCTCTGCCTAAAGGACTCTTTAGTTCACTGAGGCTATCCCATATGAACGGTCTACAAATAAAACAAAAAATGTTTATCGGCATTTTGGTCCCCCTTGCAATGTTACTGACGATTGGTTTTCTCGCCATTAATATGATGGGCAACATTGAGTCGGGTGTTGAACGCATCTATAACGACAGAGTGGTGCCGCTGGATGATTTAAAAGTGATTGCCGATAAGTATGCGGTCGATGTTATCGATGCGGTAAATAAGGCGAACGCGGGTGGTTTCAACGCCTCGCAAGCGGCTGAAGCGCTAGACAGTGCCAAATCGACTATTACTCAACATTGGCAAAAATACCTATCTACCGAGCTTACCTCAGAAGAATCCCGACTCGTAAAACAAGCCGAAGTGCTGTTCTCCCCCGCGAATCAACAGATTGATACCCTGATTTCGCGCTTAAGAGGATTAAACGGTGATGTTTCAAGCCAACTCTCAGCCAATATCCTGCCGCTGTACCAAGCAATTGATCCTATCAGTAACCAAATATCTGAACTGATTGCACTGCAAATCCGCGTGGCGGGCGAAGAAAAAGATCGTGTAAATGCCATTTATCAATCTTCAATCACTATTTTTGTGGCATTAGCCTGTGCCGCCATGATCATCAGTATTGTGATTGGACTCTGGGTCAATCGCAGCGTGATGAATCCCATTAATGACATCCTCGGTAAACTGAAAAGGATCCATCAAGACTCAGATCTCACCGTCAGATTCACCACCTTTAATCACGATGAGCTAGGGCAAATATCCACTAGCCTCACCCAAGTAATTGAACACTTACGGGGGATTCTTCATTCCATTGCCGAGGCGGCAACTACGGTCAACAGTTCGGCAAATGAGTTAAGTAGCTTCACCCAAGCCACCAATAAACGAATGCAACAGCAACAAGCCGAAACGGAGCAGACTGCAACGGCCATGAATGAGATGACGGCCACCGTTGCCGAAGTCGCCCAAAGCGCATCTGCCGCAGCGGATTCAGCCAAAGATGCCGATACCTATGCCGCCAACGGCAATAATATTGTGATGCAATCGATTAGCAGTATGTCGCAGCTTTCTGATCAAATTCAAAAAACGGCGCAGGTCATTGGATTCTTATCTAATGAAAGCCAAAACATCGGCCGCGTACTCGACGTGATAAAAAGCATTGCCGAACAAACCAATTTACTGGCACTCAATGCAGCCATTGAAGCCGCGCGTGCGGGAGAGCAAGGTCGCGGTTTTGCGGTCGTGGCCGATGAAGTGCGCACCCTAGCGCAACGCACCCAAAAATCGACTCAAGAAATTGAGGCCATGATTGCCACCCTACAACAAGGGGTTAAAGAAGCCGTCAGCGCCATGGAAATAGGTATCAATCAAGTAGATGATGCCAATGATAAAGCCAATCAGGCGGGTCAAGCACTGAAAGAAATTGTCACCTCAGTAGACAGCATCACCGAGCTGAATACCCACATTGCGACCGCCGCTGAAGAGCAAAGTAGCGTTGCCGAGAGTATAAATCGCAGCATTATTGCCATCAGCGATATCGCCGAACATTCTACGGCTTCAGCGGCCGAATTAAGTGAATCTGTGATTAATTTGACCAAACTCGCCAGCAGCATGCGCAACCAAGTGAGCGCATTTAAGCTCTAATTTAACTCAATCACCCACAAAACGACTGCAACTATTTTTACTGTTGCAGTCAAACTCCCCTCTATTTACATCATCTGTAACCCATTGAAATAGAATATTCGTTTCATCATTTCTCGATTTGCTCTCTCCTTCTATTGAACACTTCAAATGATCTCAGCCTCGTTATCGATAGCACAGATAGCAATAATCTCTATTGATCCAAATCAAATAGATCTTTAAACTCATCAAACACTCATAATATTTACATGTTAAGGATTTTCTATGTTGGACAGCCGTACTATCCAAGTTATCAAGAGCACCATTCCCTTACTCGAATCAGCAGGCCCTGCGCTGACGACCCATTTTTATGAACGCATGTTCAAACATAATCCTGAACTAAAAGATGTATTTAATTTGGCGCACCAACATTCTGGTGGTCAGCCTGTAGCCCTGTTCAATGCCGTCGCAGCCTATGCGAAAAATATCGAAAACTTAGCGGTACTGAGTTCAACGGTCGAACGCATTGCCCAAAAACATACGGTTTTTTTGATCAAACCTGAGCAATATGCGATCGTCGGCAGCCATTTATTGGCAACGCTTAAAGAATTAGGGGGCGATACGGTAACAGAAGAAGTGCTAGAAGCTTGGGCACAGGCCTATGGATTTTTAGCCAACATTTTTATTCAGCGAGAAGCACAGATTTATCAAGCGCATGCAGAACAAGATGGTGGCTGGTTGGGTGAGCGTCAGTTTGTCATTAGCGCGAAAAATACCGAGTCAGCAGTCATCACCTCCTTCATATTGACGCCTGAAGATGGCAAGCCAGTTAAAGATTTTATCCCCGGTCAGTACTTAAGTTTGAAGCTAACACACCCGAATTTGGCATATGAAGAAATCCGCCAATATTCCTTATCCGATGCACCAAATGGCACCAGCTACCGCATCAGTGTGAAACGCGAACTCGGCGGACAAGTGTCGAACCTGCTGCATGATGCGATACAAGTCGGCGACAAAATCGCAGTGATGCCACCCGCGGGAGACTTCACCCTAGAAGTCGCGGCGGACACGCCAGTAGTACTTATTTCAGCTGGTGTAGGCCAAACACCGATGAAAAGTATGCTCAATCAATTACTCAAGCTGCAACATCCAAGTACTATCACTTGGCTGCATGCCTGTGAGCAAGGCGCCGTACACGGGTTCAAACAAGCGATTCACGCCAAGCGCCAACAACATCGTAATCTGACGAGTCATGTTTGGTATCGTGAGCCAGCCCCAACCGATACGTTAGGTGAAGATTATGATTTCGAAGGTCAAATGGAGTTAAGTAAAGTCGCCGAGCTGCTGCCTCCCTACGCACGTTATTATTTCTGCGGCCCCATTGGATTCATGTCCGCCATCAAGCAGCAACTACTCGCTCTGGGTGTCGCGGCTGAAAACATGCACTATGAAGTGTTCGGCCCCCACGCCGATCTTTAATGGCATGGCACGGACTTGAGGGAATTCACGCTCAGGTCCGTTTGAATGCTTAGCTTTGCACTTAGCTTTTGTACTTAGCTTTTATGCTTAGCTTTCATTGTTAGCATGGCAAACAATAACGATAAGAACGATGAATGCTTAATGTACTTTTCTGTTCATCATTTTTAACGGATAGAGGCCACTTCAGCAGCAGTGAGTGAGCGACTTTCACCCGGAGCGAGTTTTTCATCGAGCACAATATCGCCTATCGACAATCGATGCAGGCCAACAACCGGATTGCGGAATCGACCAAACATCCGCTTGATTTGATGATACTTACCTTCATGTAACGTCACTTCAGCCACGTTATCAGCAAGGATAACCAGTTTAGCCGGTTGAGTCGTAATATCTTCAAAGCCAAAGTACATCCCTGCGGCAAATGCAGCGATGTATTCTTCGGTTATGGGATTAGCCAAGGTAACTCGATACACTTTATCGACCTTGTGTGTGGGTGACATCAGTGCATCAGACCAGCGACTGTTATTGGTTAATAACAACAAACCCGAAGAGTTTAAATCTAATCTGCCGGCGATATGCAACTCATCACGGACTTCGCAATCAAGTAAATCAATCACAGTTTTATGCTGAGTATCTTTAGTCGCACTCACGACACCAATCGGCTTATGGAGCATCACATAGACGGGCGCATTGGCCTGCAGTATGTGCTCATCGAGTTGGATGTGGGAAAACTCATCCACTTGCCTATCCATATCTTTCACTATCAATCCATCGACGCACACTCGGCCCGATAATAGCAGTTCACGCACCGCTTTACGGTGAGTGTGTAACTGGGTACAAAGATAACGATCGAGTCGGCCGCGCTTAGATTGCATAACACCACAAATGACGAAATATGAATGGGATAGCTATTCTAGCAGGATGCAAGTTCGGCTCATAGCAAGCCAATGCTGCGACTCTTTACAAAGGCAATTCAGGGCTAAATTGGATCGGACGAGGTAAAATTTGTTAAGCTAGGCGCTCAATTCATCTTACTGTGAGTGGTTACCGCATCAAAAACTTATCCGCAAGTCCCGTTTTAATACGTTCAAACCTGCTATTTTTAGCCTTGTTTTTAGTGACGCTAGCGAGCTCTTTTTTCGCCCAAGCAAACGATGCAGTTAATCACCCAGAAGCGGCTCGCACTTCTGCTATCCATGATAAACCGCTGATCGAGCGTTACGTCCTCGATGAACTTAAATCCCTTCGACACGACCAACAGGATCTCGAGCGTCGCCTCACCATCGACATCACCGACCGGGAACTCGCCGTTGCCGATAAGTCGATGAATTACGCCAATGTCACTGTGACTTACTTCTTCTACATCATCGCGGGTGTCGCCTCGTTAGTCGCCTTTATCGGCTGGCAATCCCTGCGGGAAATCAAAACGCACACCGCCAAACTGGCTGCTAACCAGCTGCAAAGTATTGCCGAACAATACGAAGAAAAGTTCAAAGTACTTGAGCAAGAACTCAAGCGTAAGAGCCGTACTATCACGGACAATAATCGCGAGATTGAGATTATCAATGAGATCCATAACCTCTGGCTACGGGCGCAAAGTGCACAAACGCCAGAGCAGAAAATTGAAGTCTATGATGAAATTCTCACGATTCGACCAGGGGATTTAGAAGCGCTGACCTACAAGGCCGACGCCGCAATGGAAATGCGCGAATTTAACTGGGCACAAAGCCTGTGTAATCGCGTCCTGGAAGTTGATCCAACAAACGCTCACGCTTTTTATCAAAGAGCTTGTGCCTTTGCTTGCTTAGGGGTTGAAGATAGAGCGATTTCTGATTTAGAGCGCGCCATTCATAACAGCGCATCCTTCAAGGAACTGGCCTTAGATGAGGCGGATTTCTCACAACTTAAAGGACATACTCGCTTCGAGACCTTATTGGCCTATCACGAACCTGAAAAGCCCTAAGCGACTAAGTTTTAAGCTCCGCACTAACGCTTGATATATGGCGTTGGCGCTCAGTGGCGTTTTATCTCATAGGTAAAGCGCCATAAATGAAGCGGTTTAAGTCCCACTAGTGAGGAATAGCCTCAATCTTATATGCACAGCGGCGTGCACCTTCGATGATATGTTCTTCGCGGCTCACCACGGCGATATCGGCGAATAATTGCTGGAAAAGTTGTAACTCTGAGCGGCAAAAGTTTAAACACTTAGTTGCTGCGGCGCAGATTGGACAATGATTTTCGAGTAAAAAATACACGCCATCTACCTGTTCCATCGTTGCCACATAACCTTCATTCGAGCGTAATTTCGCAAGGATGGCCAAACGTGTCGGAATATCTGTCGCCCCTTTCATAGCGGCACGATACTGAACTAACGCACTTTGCTCCCTGTAATCAATAAGCTTATCCAAGCCTTGGTCACCAAAGATCATTTTCACCGAATCAATTAGCTGCACCGTCAATTCCTCATGGCGATCGGCAAAGTGACTGCGGCTCTGTTCCGTCAATCCCCAGTAACGCGTTGGGCGACCACGACCTTCAACTCTATCTTCGATGTCCACATCGCCTGCGTCTTCCAAAGCTTGAAGATGTTGACGTACGCCCATAGTCGTTAACGCCAATTCCTCCGCTAAGGTTTTAGCGGTAAGTGGGCCATGTAACTTGAGCAATTGAATAATCTTATCAGTGGTTTTCATCTGAACTCTCCGATGGTAGCCAGCGCATTATCTCCGATCCAGTCCTGCTTTAACAGATTAAATAAACTTTTTTATTTACTTTATTCTTTACAAGATTAAATAAAGTAATTACCTTATAAATAATTTATAAACAAATAGGTTTACTTAATGAAATTACTCATCATCAGCACCAGCCAAAGACCCGACTCCCAAAGTGCTAAAGTCGGTCGTTATATTGCCGAAAGCAGTTTCTCATCTCCCCATGCTATGCGTTACGCCAGCATACATCACTTAGAGTTATGCCAATTTAATCTGCCATTTTGGGATGGAGAGGAAGACAACAAGGGGGAGCACTGGCCCGAAATAGAGCAAAGCGTCGACGAAGCCGATGCGCTGGTACTTATCACCCCTGAATGGGGCGGCATGGCATCGCCACTACTGAAGAACTTTTTATTGATGTGTACTCGCGAAGAAACCGCCCATAAACCAGCACTGCTAATCTCAGTATCGAACGGGATTGGCGGTACCTATCCCATCGTTGAAGTGAAGATGAATGCACTCAAAAACAATAAATTAGTGCCTATTCCCGATCACTTGATCATCCGCAATGTTAGCCATGTACTCAATGCCATACCCGAGGGAGCCCGAGATATCGCACTCAGGGAAAGAGTGCAGTACAGCTTGTATATGCTACATCAATACGCCCAAGCATTAGCGCCCATTCGTCAACAACATGCCGGACAAGCGTACCCAAAGCAGCAGGAATACTGTTACGGTATGTAAGCGGCTTGAGATTTTAACCACCAGCAACAGACTAAAATCATTACAAGGAACGCATTATGATTCATTTAGAGCATATCAACTTAGTCGTAGACGACATCCCCGCAGCACTGCGCTTTTATCAGGCGGCTTTTCCCCACTGGCGTGTACGCGGTGGCGATAAGGGCACTTGGTACGGCAAACCTCGTAATTGGATTCATTTTGGCGATGATTATCAATACATTGCTTTTAGTGATAATGGTGAGGGAGAAAACCGAGATTTAACTGGCCATCAAATTGGACTGGCGCATTTTGCCTTTGTCACCGACAACTTAGATGCTGTGATAGCAAGATTGACCCAAGCAGGATTCCCGATTGCCAAAGATGGCATGGAAGACCCCTATCGACGTAATATTTACTTCTTCGACGCCCATGGTTTTGAAGTGGAATTTGTCGAGTATTTAACTGATATTCCAGCTGAGCGAAATCGCTATTAGCGGTATTAGCGTAAGTCGTTATTAAAAAAGTGGTCAACTGCAGCCGCGAACCGTGCGAATTGGACTGAGTATTAGTTGCTAGATGTTAGGTGCTAGATGTTAGGTGCTAAGCACTATTCACTTCGCTCGGATTGCTGCTGTGCCGCTATGGCGGAATCTTTATGGGCATAAAAGTGGAGTCTGAACTGGGTATCTTCAGTCAGTAGCTCCACTTTGTGCCAATACTCGGGATGAGAAATGGCCGTTTCACCGGCGCGAATGATGATCTCTTTATCTAACTCGCCTCTGCTGCCCGTAAAGCCATAGAACTTTAAGCTACCCGTTAGCACTTGGATCTGCCCATACACGCCAGCCTTAGTATTGTGCATGTGTAACAACATTTTAGGGACGTTGTCACGGCTGAAAACCGGCGTTGATTTGTAATTAACAAAATCTTTAGGGACTAAGGCCATTATGCTTTCGCACTCCTTGAGGAACTCATGGGGATCAAATAACGCTGACGACAAGACTAATATAGCCGTTGCAGCATTTCTGTCCAACTCCCAGTGTTAGCTGCATCGAGGATATCCTTCCAACATTGGCATAGGACGCGACGTCGCACTTACCCATACTCACGCGAGCGACCTTAGCGCTTTATACGCAGCAACTTTATGCATTCGTTACTTTAGTTACTTTTATCACTGTAATCGCTACACTAGCCCGCATTAAGCAGCACCTAAAATAGATGACATTATGCCGACGCCCTATTCTTACTCAACGACCTATATTTTAGATAAAGCCCATTTCGATGAGTGCTATACCCAATCTGTCGTGTCTGATCCCACGCTCAAACCTTACTACAAAGCCATAGGGTTGGCCCTGATAGGTATCGCGCTGATCTTCGCCGACATTAGCCTGTATTTAGCTTACTTCTTCGTTGGACTCGGCGTTATCGAGGCGCTCAATGTGAAGTATCACAAGGCATGGTGGTTGATGCGTCAAATGATGAGTAAAGCGGCCAGCAATGAGGTCACGCTCACCATTGATGAGCAAGGGATTCACACTCAATCTATGTCAGTGACCAGCCAAATTTTATGGACCGACATTTACCGGATTAAGGAAACTGAAAAAGGTTTCTTGATCACCCACAAGGCAGGCACGAGCTATGTTTCCTTGCGTAGCTTAGATGATGCGGCTGCGGCCTATATTAAAACTAAAATCTAGACCCGCTAAAAAAACATCCATAAAAAAGGCTGATCTGCATCAGCCTTTTTCACTACTATCCATCGCTGAATCGTTACTTTTTCAATTCACCAACCGGTAAAATCGTGCGGCCATACTCATTATTGAGCACCTGCGCCATCGCAAAATAAATCGCACTCGCACCGCAGATGATCCCTTCAAAGCCAGCAATAGTGCCAATCAAGGCGCTACCCGTAAAATCACGCGCAGCCAGCAGGAAAAATAAGAGCGTCAAAGAAGCAAATACAAACTGCTTAGCTCGTGGATAACGCAAAGAACCCACAAACATAAATGCAGTGAATATGCCCCAAAGCGTTAAATACCAGCCCATAAAATACGTTGGGCTCGCCGCAATGCCCGTATTAGGCATTAGGATTAATCCCACTAATGTTAACCAAAACAAACCGTAAGAGGTAAATGCCGTCGTACCGAAAGTATCGCCGCGCATAAAACACATAATACCCACAATCACTTGACCAATGCCGCCGTAAAAAATCCCCATGGCTAAGATCATAGAATCAATAGGGAAATATCCCGCGTTATGGATGTTTAACAAAATCGTTGTCATACCAAAGCCCATTAAACCTAATGGCGCTGGATTAGCCAGTTTTGTAGACACAGAGTTCCCCTAGAGAAAAATCAATAATTCAATAAAAATCAACGGCATTAACCGCAAACTTTATGTTCACGCACCTGCGAGAGCCGCGCATTCTAGAGGATAGCTACAACCTTGGCAACGAAATCATTTAAAATGAATAAGTAGCAATAAATATAAAATAAAAACATACACTTAAAATAAAAAACATTAAAAATAAACCGAGTCCTAAGTTTGATTGAAAATTAATTCTTTTCAATTCAATATTCTAGGAAGAAAGTCGGCTACAACCTGCGTCATATCGCATTTTATGCGACTTTTTATAACTGCCGCATAGTTTGGTATTAAGCGCCCTTAAAACCTTAATCAAAATTAGGGCTAAAATAGCAAGAATACTGCACTTAATCGCAAATCAGTGGTTAAGGTGATTTAAGTGGCACTTTTGAAAAAACCAACTCTGTGATGCCAGATTTAGCCTATTTTAGCCTACGAAGCTAATGCAGGAGTTAAGCACGACTCACTCTGCACATAACCTTTGCACAAAGCCGTTTGCGCTGAAGCCAAACTCAACAGGTTCATCTGTTGGGATAATGACTAAAGCTAAGTCTATTGAACAGCACTTAAGCATCAGATTTACTTGAAGCGAATCAAGGGAAAATAAGCTAAAAATCCTCAACGCCAAAAGGTAAAAATTATTTATATCTAAAACAGAATAGCAGTGATAAATTGCAGATGTTGGCGCAGTGGTATTAAGAGAATGCTTCTTAATCTGTAGTTAACAATACATAACTAAAGGAAATAAAATGAATAAGTTATCAGCTGTTTTCACCCTGTTGGCATTAGTGAGCTTCACGACCCTTGCTGACGACTCATCTTTACCGCCTGCACCAGCAGCCGATATCGCTCAGCTGAAAGAAGTGTGCCAGCAGATGGCCTCTGAAGATCAAGTCGAGAATGCAGAGCTAAAACAATATGTGCTTGATTGTGTAAACGATCAACTGACAGAAATGGGCTACAAGTCGGTTACTGAGGTTAATTAATCTTCATTCTAATCCCAACGTTATTACCGCAAAAGCGCGTTCTTCAGCTTCATTCAATGCCATTTACATCTGCGAATGGCATTATTATTTTCAAGCAACACAGCTATTCAGCTCACAATTAATATCATTTCAGTTACAGACGAAACCTATCGAATACAAAATTTAACATCCACAATTAACCGTATGAAAGCCACCAAAATAGGCTTTTAGCATGACTATCAAGGTATTGTGCGATCTACAAATTTACTATTTAATTGATAGCTGTATCATTTTGCATCCCTGCGAATGAAACCACTGTTGAATTGGGCATAAAATGCTAATCTATTTTCCTGTATTATTAACCTTAGCCCTTAATCGTTAAATCATGTATCGCATCCTTTTTGTCCTCATTACAAGTTTAAGTATTTTGCCTTCTGTCGGAATGGCGAAAGAAACCTGCGCATCAGAAAATCAATGCATTGAGATGAACAACTGGGATCTCGGCATCGCCATTGGCTGGGGACAAAAAAGCAATCCACTCAAGGATTTTGACGATATTCCACTATTCTTTATCCCTACAGTGGCCTATTACGGCGAACACTGGTTCTTCGATAATGGTAATTTAGGCTACACCTTAGCCGAGCAAGAAAGCTTCACGTTCAATCTCGTCACCAGTTATAGCTTAGATAGAGCCTATTTCTATCGATGGGACCCATCGAATATCTTTTTGAACCGCGGCACACAAGTCGAAGCCAAAGCCATAACGAGTATGTCTTTGTCGACAGAGCCCGAACGTGAATTTAATTCTTTAGAGACACGGAACTTCACCCTACTTGGCGGTGCCGAAGCATTCATCTATACCCGACTCGGCATTATTCGATTGGCGTACACCCATGATATGTTTAATGTTCATCAAGGTTCAGAAGCACAAATAAAATGGACCTATGGCTGGGATTACGATCGTTTCATTTTTGAATTCGCACTGGTGTTTGATTGGAAGAGCCAAGCAGTGGTCGATTATTATTATGGCGTTAGACCGAGTGAAAACGCCTATTGGAGTGAACAATATCAAGCAAAATCAGGTTGGGATAAAGGTGCGGAAATGACGGCCCGTTATATATTAACTGACAATTGGGATCTACTCTTGGCAGTTCGTTACACTCTAATTGCCGATGAGATTGCCGCCAGTCCCTTGTTAGACCAAGACTATAGCAGCACCTACTTTATCGGCGCAGCCTATAGGTTCTAACGTTAGTGACGCTGCCTCAGTTAAGCTTGCTTTGCTTTCTTGGTCTAAGCCTCGGCTTGATGGGCCCAAGTTCTGCTCAAGCTAAAACTCGCGACGCGGCTCTTAAACTCACACCCGAAATTTGTATTACCAGTTCAGAAACTCAGGCCTGCGACGTCTATATTGAACTGCAGTGGGAGCTCGCCAAAGATGAGCTTATCTGTATTTTGTCCGACAATGCCGCCTATCCAAAATGGTGCAGTGATTCAGTTTCAACCCATACGTTAAGCATGAAAATCCACACTATGACAGATATTCAATTTGTTATGGTGAGTAAAGACAGTAACCAAACTTTGGCTGGTGCCAAACTTAAAATCACTTCTGCATCACAACCTCAGGTTCGCAGACGTTACCGCAACCCTTGGAGTTTATTTTAATGACAAGCCCACAATCGAACCACAGAGTATTATTGGTTGAAGACGACGTTCGCCTAGCAAACTTGATTGTAGATTACCTAAAATCCCATGGTATGCATGTTGAAGTTGAACGCCGTGGCGACACAGTATTAACGCGATTAATCAATTACAAGCCAGATATCATACTGTTAGACATTATGCTGCCGGGCATGGATGGCCTCACCCTGTGTGAGAAACTGCCCGACTATTTTGCAGGCCCAATCCTGCTAATGAGCGCGCTTGGCTCAAGCGAAGATCAAATCAAAGGCTTAGAACTCGGTGCCGATGACTATGTGGTTAAGCCCGTTGATCCTGCTCTGTTAGTTGCGCGGATTAACAACTTACTTCGCCGTCAGAATCAGCCGCCTCAGGCAGAATCCCACTGCTTGACCTTTGGTAAACTGAGTATTGACCCGCATACCCACGCGATTCGCCTCAATGAAACTGAAATCGATCTCACCAGCCACGAATTCGAGTTGCTGTGGTTACTGGCCTCACAAGCTGGCCAAGTGCTCAGCCGTCAGTATATTTATCAGCTGTTACTCAATATTGATTTCGATGGCAAAGATCGCAAAATTGACGTGCGTATCTCTAGATTACGTAAAAAACTCAACGATAATATCGAGACACCGTTCAGAATTAAAACCGTTTGGGGACAAGGTTACCTCTTTGCTCCTGAAGCCTGGAATAACTAAGCACAGATACAGTGAAACGTCTCTTTATCAGTTTATATCTGCTACTCAGTCTCAGCGTGCTTGGGATTGGCTGGACACTCGACAGCCTGTGGCAGAAAAATGTGGATGACAATAACGCCCTCGATGCGCCATTAGTGGCCTTGGCGCAATTGTTAGCGGAACTGCCTCCCGATACCCGCCAAAGGTATCTGGAGGCGATCCCAGCCAATCCTGTGATGCCGTTGCAATTGCTCAGTGCCGATCAAGTCGCGCTGGCAGACAATCAAGCCCTCAGCACCAGTACTGTGTTCACCACCACGACCAATGACGATAACCTACTGCAATTTATCCGAGTCGGCGATCAAGTCTTAATGGCGGGGCCGCTGGACATAGATCCTAGAGGCAACCTTCGCAGCCTGTTCACCCTGTTCTTCTATTTATCACTCGCCCTCGTTGCGCTAATTTGGGTTGGCCCGCTTTCACGGGATTTGAGCATACTACGTAAGGCCACTAAAGAGTTTGGCGAAGCGAAATGGGACACGCGAATTACCCTATCAAATCGTTCCCAAGTTAAACCCTTAGCCAATACCTTTAATGAAATGGCGCGGCATATTAGTGCCTTGATAGAAAACCAAAAACACCTGTCTAATGCGGTATCCCATGAGATCCGCACGCCGCTGGCTAGGCTCAAATTCGCCCTTGCACTCATGCCCATGTATTGTCAGCCTGATTCGGACGAACAAAAGCGCCAAGACTTTCTCGATGAAATGCAGCTCGATATCAAAGAAATGGAAGACTTGCTTCAGGAACTGCTAACCTACGCCAGTTTAGAGTCCCAGCGAGAAGGTATCCAGTTGGATGAATACGATCTAATTAATCTCATCAATCAAAGCATTAAGCGCCTAGAAACCTTAAGTCCAACGCCTATTATCTTAAAGACAGAAGTCGAAAAACTGCCCTTGTTTGGAGAGCCGGCATTGATTGAACGTGCGCTGCAAAATTTACTGACCAATGCCCAACGCTTTGCCCGTACTGAAATCATTATTGAAGTAAAGCAGACACAGCACAGGGTCAATTTAAGTGTGAGTAACGACGGCGAACCTATCCCCGCGGTGGATTTACCCAAAGTGTTCGAGCCTTTTTATCGCAGCCAATCGGTGCAAAATGGCAATAAAGGGCATGGTTTGGGACTTGCGATCATCAAACGGATTATGCAGCGACACCAGGGAAATGTGAGCGTCACCAGCGATGAGCAACATACCCGATTTAATTTAATCTGGCCGAAGAAGCGCAAGCTGTAATAGGGATTGGGATAGGGATTAAACGACTGCGGATCTGTTATTCATCTAACGCGCTAATTCTACAAGCCAGTAAAACAAGTCAGTTAAACAAGACTATTTAACTGGCCGATTTAACTTGCAATTCAAAATATTAGTCTAGCTCGAAGCCACCAAAATCGAGATCGGCTTCGGGCTCAGGCTCAAAATTCAACTGCGGATTTAACGCCGCCCTTTCTTGCTCAATTTGCGCTTGCCGTGCTTTCATCATCGCCAACTGGCGACGGCGTTTACGTTGAGTGCACAGCCGAATGACATCGTACTTTTGCGCATCTGAAAACGTTAACCAATTGAATCTTTCGTCACGGCTTCGCAGGCAACCATTACAGTAACCGCGCGCATCGGTGGCACACACACCGATACAGGGACTGGGGATATCAAAAAAGGCTAACTGTTCCATAACCCGCCGCTATTCCTCTGTCAAAATGAGCTGTTTTCAAATGAAGCATGCTCAGATGAACCATGCTTAAACGCCCCGTGCCCAAAACGAAGCTGCAGAATGGCGTTTAAAGCGATTCAAATACAACACACTTATCTAAAGTACTTGCAGAAACAACCTTAATCAAGGCACATTGAACAGAGTTTGTACAACTTGGAGCACTATCATGGGATACCGTCACTTTGCCAGTCTGCTCGTCGCCGTTGCCTTATTAAGCGCTTGTAGCAGTAAACCGAAAAACGATTACGATCTCAATTACGACTTCAGCACACTGCACAGCTTTACCCTGCTAACACCACAGCCAACGGACGACCCACTCAGCGCCCAACGTATTCAAGTAGAAATCAACAACCAGTTGACTCTAAAAGGCTTTGTCGAAAATACCCAAGCCCCCGACTTTAACGTCGCCTACGCCCTACTGACCCAAGATAAACCTAAGGATTCAGGGCTATCTATTGGATTAGGTACAGGCACATTCGGCCGTTCTGGTGGGATAGGAATAGGTACTAGCGTTGGGGTACCACTTGGCAGTGATACCGCTAAAATTCAAACTATTCAGATAGATATTGTCAACCCTAAAACCAAAGCACTCATTTGGCGTGGTAGCGACAGTTATGATTTCGATGCAGGCGGCAATGAGAAAGCACAAGATACCGCCAAAGCCGTCAGTCGGATTTTGGCGCAGTTCCCACCGAAAAAATGATCATGAAGAGTCAATAAAAATGGGCGAATTCCGCCCATTTTTATTAATGAAGAATGCTTGTCGTCAAATAACTTAGGCGAAATATCTTGGACTCAGGAAAAAAGCCCTGATGAAAGGTAACGATCGCCCCTATCACAAACAATCGCCACGACTACTGAATCTGGATATTGTCTGGCTATCTCAAGCGCAGCAAACACTGCACCACCCGAGCTGACGCCGGCACAAATCCCTTCTTCGCGCGCTAAGGCTCTCGCCATGGTTTTTGCGTCTTGCTCTTCAACATCCATGACTAAATCTACACGGGATGCATCGAAAATCCCCGGCAAGTACGCCTGCGGCCAACGCCGAATCCCTGGAATAGCACTGCCATCGGCAGGCTGAAGGCCGACGATAGTGATGTCGGGATTACAGCTTTTAAGGTATTTAGACACCCCCATTATGGTGCCTGTAGTCCCCATGCTAGAGACAAAGTGAGTGATTTTGCCTTGACTCTGTTGCCAGATTTCCGGACCTGTCGTGAGGAAGTGCGCATTCGCATTATCTTGATTATTAAACTGATCCAGCACCTTGCCTTTACCTTCGGTTTGTAACTGCAGTGCCAAATCCCGCGCCGTCTCCATGTTATCCACCAGCATGAGTTCTGCGCCATAAGCTTGCATCGCATCCTTACGCTCTTGGGTCGAGTTTTCGGGCATAATCAGGATCATCTTGTATCCTTTGATCGCCGCCGCCATCGCTAGCGCAATCCCAGTATTGCCACTCGTCGCCTCGATAAGCGTATCACCCTGGCGGATCTCTTGGCGCAGTTCGGCCTGAATGATCATATTGAGTGCTGCACGATCCTTCACTGAACCCGCTGGGTTATTCCCTTCCAACTTTAACAGTACAGTTGAGGTGCCGCAGTTAAGCCGCTGCAAGCGAACCAGCGGAGTTTGCCCAATACAGGCTTCAATTGTCGGAAAGTCAGACACTAGGATTATCCTTTACTTGATAAAAACAACTAAGCAATAGCCTATTCTAAGTGGGTTAGCATGCACAAACACAGTGAAAATGATCTATGGCATACAATAAATCGCTCATACTTATTCAAAAAAGTTCTATTTAACTGACTTCTTATAAATAATTACTTCAACTACTCTATATGTCATAACGCTGACAAAGTTGCCAGTTCAAGGAGTAGCAAATGCAAATAAAAGTGATAAAGGCCCTACTGGGTACGCTCTTTCTGGGAACGTCGCTCAATGTGGCTGCCGCAGATCAAACCCTGCTGAATTCTTCTTACGATATCGCGCGGGAATTATTCAGTGCCTACAACCCCGTTTTCGCCAAACATTGGCAAGAGAAAACAGGTAAAACCGTCGAGATTAAACAATCCCATGCTGGATCATCGGCACAGGCACGCTCAATTCTGCAAGGATTGCCAGCAGATGTGGTGACGTTTAACCAAGTGACAGACGTACAGGTACTCCATGACCGCGGTAAATTGATCCCAGAAAATTGGCAACAATTACTGCCTAACGCCAGTTCACCTTACTATTCCACCATCGCATTTTTGGTACGCAAAGGTAACCCAAAGCAGGTAAGCGATTGGGGCGATTTAGCAAGAGATGACGTTAAACTGGTCTTTCCTAACCCAAAAACCTCTGGTAATGCGCGCTACACCTATTTAGCCGCATTAGGTTATGCCCAAAAAAGCTTTGGTAAGGATAATCAGGCTTCACTGGATCAATTTCTGAAAAAGTTCCTCGGCAACGTAGCCGTGTTTGATACTGGCGGTCGTGGTGCAACCACCTCATTTGTAGAACGTGGTATCGGTGATGTGCTGATTACGTTTGAATCGGAAGTGAACAACATCCGCCAGCAATATGGTGCGGACGATTACCAAGTCATTGTACCTAAAACATCGATTCTGGCTGAATTTCCCGTCGCTGTGGTAGAGAAAAATGCTAAGCGCAACGGCACACAGGAGCTAGCGACTGAGTATTTGAATTATCTCTACAGCGAAGAATCACAACGACTATTGGCCGGCTTCAACTATCGTGTACACAACGAAAAGGTTCAGGCAGAGTTCGCTAAGCAGTTTCCAACGGTTGACCTGCTGACTGTTGAGCAAATCATTGGTGGTTGGGATAATGCCATGAAAACGCAGTTTGCTAACGGTGCAAAACTCGATCAGTTACTCAAGCGCTAATTTCAGCTTGATGCTATAAAAGGTTAACATTGCAACCCGGGCTCAGTCCCGGGTTAAGCAATTTTAGCGCATTGACGAGTGATGATTTTCAAGCAGCGAAGACGAATTCAATAGTCTTTAACTCAGACAGCCGATCGCTGACGGCAAATACAGCGTATTGGATTAACTCAATTAACCTGACCGGGTGATTATTCTGTGATTTTTAATAACGGGCGTTTACGCCATAAGCGGGTTCTTCCAGGTTTTACCATCAGCTTAGGTGTGTCCCTACTGTTTGTCAGCCTGATTTTATTATTGCCAACCACTGGGCTGATTATGCAGACCAGTTCGATGAGCTTGTCTGAATACTGGGGCGTAATCACAGATCCTCGGGTGCTGGCGAGTTACCGAGTCACCATACTATCGGCGCTAGCGGCATCGCTATTTAACTGCCTTTTCGGATTATTACTCGCATGGGTGCTAGTACGTTATGAATTCCCCGGCAAACGCATCTTAGATGCTTTGGTGGATTTACCCTTTGCGTTGCCGACTGCCGTTGCAGGTATCACCTTAGCGACCCTGTATGCGGAAAACGGCCAAATCGGTAGTGTATTGGCAGAACTGGGTATAAAAGTCGCCTACACCCCGCTAGGCATAGTGGTCGCGATGATTTTCACCAGTATTCCCTTTGTGGTGCGTACTGTGCAACCGGTTCTCGAAGAGTTTTCCCACGATGAAGAAGAAGCGGGCATGACCCTTGGCGCCTCAGATCGCGCGGTATTCTGGCGGATCATTTTGCCGTCATTGTGGCCAGCATTGATGGTCGGGACGGCACTGTCTTTTACCCGCAGCCTAGGTGAGTTCGGTGCAGTTATCTTTATCGCGGGCAATATGCCCTATATCAGCGAAATCACATCATTAATGATCTTTGTCCGCCTGCAGGAGTTTGACTTTGCCGGCGCAAGCGCAATTGCCTCAGTGGTGTTGATGACCTCACTACTGCTATTACTGCTAATAAACCTGTGGCAGGCGCGTTATCTGCGCCGCATTCATGGACGATAAGGAGCAAACATGAACTCATTTAAACCCTTAAGAGTCGGTGAAGCGCCTCTGATCAAATGGAGCCTTATTACCCTCGCAGTGCTCTTAGGCTTGCTATTGTTGCTATTGCCGTTGGTGAGTATTTTTCAGCAGGCGTTTGTCGGAGGTTGGGAGCGTTATATTGGGCACCTAACTCAACCGGATTCGCTGCATGCGATTGGTTTAACACTGATGGTGGCAGCACTTACAGTACCGATCAATTTAGTGTTCGGGATCATGCTGGCGTGGAGCGTGACTCGCTTTGAATTCCCCGGTCGCAAGTTACTGATCACGCTAATTGATATTCCATTTGCGGTCTCCCCTGTCGTCGCAGGTTTGCTCTATTTGCTGCTCTATGGCAACAGTGGCTGGCTGGGTGAATGGCTATATGAGCACGATCTGCAGATCATGTTTGCTTGGCCGGGAATACTATTAGTGACCATTTTTGTCACTTGCCCCTTTGTGGCCAGAGAACTGATCCCATTAATGCAACAACAGGGCGCATCGGAAGAAGAAGCCGCAGTGATCCTCGGAGCGTCATGGTGGCAACTCTTTCGCCGCGTGACCCTACCCAACATCAAATGGGCACTGATTTACGGTGTGATCCTCACCAATGCCAGAGCCGTAGGAGAATTTGGTGCCGTTGCTGTCGTGTCTGGCAATATTCGCGGCGAAACCAATACCTTACCTTTACATGTGCAATTATTGTATGAAGATTATCAGGCCGAAGCCGCCTTCGCGAGCGCGTCATTACTGGCCCTGATCGCCCTATTTACCCTAATGCTAAAAGCCGTAGTGGAATGGCGGCAACAACGCAGTTTAACCGCCAATGACAATAAAGAGCAGAGCCAACTATGAGTATTCGTCTTACTAATATTTCCAAGAAATTTGGCCAATTTCAGGCGCTTTCCCCACTTAATCTCGATATTCAAGAAGGGGAAATGATTGGTCTGCTGGGACCATCAGGTTCAGGTAAAACCACACTGCTGCGGATTATTGCCGGTCTTGAAGGAGCCGATAGCGGCCAAATTCAATTCGGCAACCGAGATGTCACCCAAGTGCATGTGCGTGAAAGACGCGTGGGTTTTGTGTTTCAAAACTACGCGCTGTTTCGCCATATGACGGTCGCCGATAACGTCGCCTTTGGACTCGAAGTCATGCCGAAAAAACAAAGGCCTTCGGCGGCAGAAATTCATAAGCGAGTGACACAACTGCTAGAAACAGTACAACTAGGCCATCTCGCACAGCGCTATCCAGAACAACTCTCGGGAGGACAAAAACAGCGCATTGCATTGGCCCGCGCACTGGCGACCCAACCAGAAGTCTTGCTACTGGATGAACCCTTTGGCGCCTTAGATGCTAAAGTGCGTAAAGAACTACGCCGCTGGCTACGCAGCCTGCATGATGAATTGAAATTCACCAGCGTGTTTGTGACCCACGATCAAGATGAAGCGCTTGAGCTCTCAGATAGAGTGGTAGTGATGAGCAATGGTCATATAGAGCAGATTAATACACCTGCTGAGCTATACTCACACCCCAATAGTCGCTTTGTGTTTGATTTTCTTGGTAACGTCAATGTCTTTGAAGCCAGTTGGCAACAAAAACGTTGGGAAAATGGTCAAGCATTTTTAACACCTCCAGAACAGCAAACCCTGCAGCAAGATGGTGTTCTCTATGTACGCAGTCACGAATTAGCGCTGTCAAATAAGCCCAATAGTCAGGCCAATTTGCCGTTCAATATTGTCGCCATGACCCCAATCGGCGCCGAAGTTAGATTGGAATTAGCCCCACATGGCTGGCATAGCGAAGAACTGTGGGAAGCCAAATTTACCCACCATAATCTGCAGGAACTCGGGTTGCAAAAAGGCAGTGTAGTTTACGCTACCCCAAGAACAGCTTACTTCTTTGGTGCGCAGGGTGAGAGTTCACCGACGCGTCTAAGTTGGCCATTCCTGACTCCGGGCAGTCTCGCCTTTGATATCTAACCTGAGCTCGGGATAAGCAGAGCCGCTGAATAGGCATCTTTTCGGGCCTCTCTGCGTTGCTCTGTCTAACCATAGCTCGCTATGGCGTACGACAGAGCGCCTTGATATGCGCATTCAGTCAGAAAATAGATTTTTATTTTCAAACCAATAATTTATATCATTGATTTAATTTGTTAAATTTAGATTTTTCGACACTCATTATCCCGAGTTCAGGTTATCTAATGTCATCATGATAGGAATAAGCAGCATTAGCGGTACCACAGGGAGTGGATATC
This sequence comes from Shewanella septentrionalis, assembly GCF_025370265.1. Classification (NCBI taxonomy): domain Bacteria; kingdom Pseudomonadati; phylum Pseudomonadota; class Gammaproteobacteria; order Alteromonadales; family Shewanellaceae; genus Shewanella; species Shewanella septentrionalis. The sequence goes on from NZ_JAMTCC010000032.1 coordinate 26,585, forward strand.
GCTAAGATTCAAACCATTTAGAGAGATATTGTCACGCCAAACACTAAAGCACTTATTAGGCATTGCCGCGACAACTTTTGGTGATAGCGACAGCTTTGATTTTTGATGCAAGCGGTAACGAGAAAGCCCAAGATACCGTACCGCCAAAAACGTCAGCTAGATCTTGGTGCTGTCCCCTCCGAAGAAGTGATTAATCATGGATGGCATATACAGCCCATCCATGTTGAATCAATAGAGCTGATAAGCAGATTTACATCTAACAATCAATATATTAGATGTTTATAACAAATAATTATTGCAGAAGTACTCATAAAATCAGCGGGTAAACGAATTAACTAACCGAGGTTAATAATTCCAATTTCAGCCTATACATTTCATCAACTGACACCACTTTCACGCTGCTTATTTCAATAGAACCTTCTTTCGCCCATAAAAATGGATAAAAGCTCAGGCATTGATCTGTAGCTATCTGTGAATAGTTTTTTTGAAAGCGATCTTTACCTAAACTCGCATAAAACTCATTGATTCTCTTTGTAGCTGACCATTGAAAAAAATCTGTGAACCCGATTTCTAACCCTTCCCAATGAATTGAGTCTGGCGACCAATAGTATATATTCCCAACATCTGCGCCTAAACCGCCGCCGTTGATAGCAAAAAATCCACCAACTACGTCATTCGCCACTAAAAGATAATGTGCACTTCTATTCCAATCAGTAAGGTTTCTAGACAATCTTTCATGTCCAGAGCCGAAAAAACGAATCCATCCATTGTCGATCAAAATCCCACCGGTTTCGTAGGCAATTGCCCCTAATACCGAACGAGTCGATACCTGAAGTGATTCAAGTACTTCAACCCGATCCTTTGAAGGCGGCAGTATCTCTACACAATGCTCAGCACCAGCAACCATTTCATTGACTACTTTTATGCCAGAGTCTTCGATATCAATCAGTTCATATATACTTTTCAATCTCTTATCCTTGTAACACTAATATCCATTAAAACGACTCATCATTCATAACGGTACCTTGGAAATGTCGAAAATAACTAAGCCAATGTAGCGTTTAAAAATGCTAGTTAGCACTCATGGAATCAAGCAAAAATCTTACTCATGGGCATTCACGGTTCGGCCTGCAGCCCATTGTCGTAGCGCATTGATTTTATCGCTCATGACCACAGATAAAGGCCGTGTCTTACTAAGTTCTTCAAGTAATAGCACTTGGTCGACACTGCACTCGACACTTCTTGCGGTATACATGGCAGCAATAACCGCTTGTTCGATTTCGGCGCCGGAAAATCCTTTGCTGCGAGCCGATAATTGGGCGAGATCTAAGCTCGCCACATCGATTCCACGGCGCTTACAGTGGATTAAGAAGATGGCTTTGCGTATAGCTTCGTCGGGTAAATCGACAAAGAAGATTTCATCCATCCTGCCCTTTCGCATCAACTCTGGCGGCAGAACTTGAATATCATTAGCGGTAGCCACCACAAACACTTCAGATTTACGCTCCGCCATCCAAGTGAGTAAGGTGCCGAGGATCCGCGTCGATGTTCCCTCATCACTGCTACTCCCGCTTAAGCCTTTTTCAATTTCATCTATCCAAAGCACACAGGGCGACATCATGTCAGCCAGATCCAGTGCATTACGCAGGTTCTTCTCGGTTTCACCTATGTATTTGTTATATAAGGCAGCCATATCGAGCCTGAGCAAAGGTCGTTGCCAAACGCCCGCAACGGCCTTAGCTGCGAGGCTCTTACCACTGCCCTGAACGCCGAGCAGTAAAATCCCCTTGGGCGCATCCAGCGCTTTAGCGTGCTGAACTGAAGTCGGCTTATCGCCTTGGTCAATAGTGCTGACTGCAGCTATGGGCGCACGCTGCTTAAGCCATTTTTTAAGGTTATGCAGCCCAGCGACCTGCGAGAAATCACTGGTGTCGTATTCAAATTGCAGCACGCCATTTAAGTCGAGTAACTGAAACTTGGCTTTATTGATAGCATCAATATCAGACAATGTAATAGCACCATCATCGACTATGGCTTTGCGTACCAGACGGCGGGCATCGTCTAAGGTCACGCCCCGTAGATTCTCCGCCAATTTGACCACAGCGGTATCATCGACCAATAACGGCGTGCCTTGGTTACGAATTTTATCGACCTCAAGGTAAATCAGGTTTTGCAATTGCACTGTGCTTGGCAAGGTTAATTGAAAATAGGCGCAATAACGTTTGATTTCGGGCGGGATATCAAAGGCATGGCTCACTAGCACTAATGTGTGTTGCAGCGTTTCGTATTCGAGGGCGATTTCTTTGAGTAAACGGACATTCTTTGGCGCATCAATCACAAAGGGATGAAAGTCGCACAGCACATAAATCCCCTGCTGCGAGGTTGATTTAATTTGTCCAAGCAAATCTGTGGGTTCACTATTAAACTTTTGCGCCGCCATAGGTTTATCGACCCGTGCTAAACCTTGGGTAATGCTCCAAGTAAACACAGGTTGATAAAGCACACTGGAGACCCGTTTAAGTAACTCGACCACGCGATATTCTTCATAGGTTTCAATCACTACGATTGGCGTATTGGAGCGCAGCACTGAGGTTAAATCGCGAATATCTTGCATGTCTTTCAAATCCCTTTTTTATTTGTCTCGCAAAACTCATCTGATCAGCAGCACTAACATACTGCTTCCAATACTAATTATTAATAAAACGCCAAAGCCGTGATCCCAAGCACAGTAGCAGATTTAGCTGGGGCGACTAAGGTCTGTTTGCGGTAAACTGGCTGCATAACAATACCCAAACGAGGCGAAAACATTTCATACGAAAATGTCAGCCAACGCATTGCGGTAAATAATACAGAACAAAATATAACATCACCTACAAACATAAAGGTACCCACACATGATAGGCACTCCCTACACTGAGGGCGCACGTCGCGCCATGTTGCTCGGCTGCGGTGAACTTGGCAAAGAAGTGGCCATTGAACTGCAACGCTTAGGCGTTGAAGTGATTGGCGTTGACCGTTACGCCAACGCCCCCGCCATGCAAGTCGCGCATCGCTCCCATGTGATCAATATGCTCGATGCCAACGCCCTGCGTGCAGTTATCGAGTTAGAAAAACCGCACTTAGTCATCCCAGAGATTGAAGCCATCGCCACCCAAACCTTAGTGGACATGGAAGCCGAAGGGGTAAATATCATCCCGACAGCCCGGGCAACTAAGCTCACTATGGACAGAGAAGGGATTCGTCGCCTCGCCGCTGAGACCTTAGGTTTACCGACTTCTCCGTATTTTTTCTGTGATACTGAAACCGAATTTAATCAAGCGATTAGTGAAATCGGCGTGCCCTGTGTGGTTAAGCCAGTGATGAGCTCATCGGGCAAAGGCCAGAGTGTTATTCGCGATATCGCCCTCAGCCATAAAGCGTGGCAATACGCCCAAGAAGGTGGCCGCGCTGGCGGCGGGCGCGTGATAGTGGAAGGTTTTATTCCCTTCGATTATGAAATCACCCTGTTAACCATTAGCGCAGTCAATGGCATTCATTTTTGTGCGCCGATTGGCCACAGACAAGAAGATGGCGATTACCGTGAGTCATGGCAGCCACAAGCCATGTCCGATGAAGTGCTAGCAAAATCCCAAGCGATTGCGAGCAAAGTCGTCGAAGCCCTTGGCGGTTATGGATTATTTGGCGTAGAGCTGTTTGTTAAAGGCCATGAAGTGTATTTCTCTGAGGTCTCACCAAGGCCACATGACACAGGTCTAGTGACACTCATCAGCCAAGACTTATCGGAATTTGCCCTGCATGTTAGAGCGATTCTGGGTTTGCCGATCCCCAATATCCATCAGCATGGACCAAGCGCCTCGGCGGTGATTTTGGCCGAAGGCACCTCAAGTAATATCCGCTACCAAGGTATTGCCGCTGCATTAGAGGCGGTCAACACTCAACTGAGATTATTCGCCAAACCCGACATTGATGGCCGCCGCCGCTTAGGTGTCGCGCTTGCACGTGATATCGATATCGACAGCGCAGTCAGCAAAGCACTCGATAGCGCCAGTAAAGTGAAGGTCATCTTTTAAACTGTTTTATCGGTTTTAAATTGGCTTCAAGCACAAACTACAAATCTAAGGGAAATGCGCTCCAACGCCATTTCCCTTTTTCAATGCACACAGTACAACATCAAGAACCTTTACCAATAAAAAGTGACCCACCCAAACCGACAGAGTAAACTAGCGCCCTTGCCTTATGGCCTTACTTTGCAAGCAAAGCAAACCTTGTAGTCTAATGCTTTATTTCAGGCGATTTATTCTGAGATCCCGAGCGCTTATTTCAGGCTATGGATGTTAAGCCTGTGACTTAATTCAAACGTGAAATAAGTAAAACCCAACAATAACAAATCATTAGTAATAGAAACCAATAGTAGTAGAAATCCATATGCAGCTTAAGCCTTCTTGCTTTACCTCTTTCACACAAGCCATTGATGCCTATGCCCTGCCGCAGCGTTTTACCTTTCCTTTCTATTACGAACCACATCCGCTGTGCGTGATTGCAGCCAACGAATTACAACAACACCTTGAGACTCAAAGTGATTGGCAACATAACTTTGGCCTAACGGGTGAGTTAACTGGCGCCATTGGCAAGATGTTCGGCGTAATGCTGGTACAAAATCCGCAAGGTGAAGTGGGCTATTTATCGGCATTTTCGGGTAAGTTGGCTGAACAAAACCATTGGCCGCGCTTCGTTCCACCTGTATTTGATATGCTGGCTAAGGACAATTTTTTCCACGCCGAAAATCTGCAAATCAACCAAATTAACGAGCAGCTGTTTGCAGTAGAAAACCATCCCGACATTCCGAGGCTATCAAACGAGCTAGAAACTGAACAAGCTCAAGCGCAAGCCAAACTTGCCGCCCACAGACAAGTGATGATCGATGGCCGCCAATCTCGCAAGGCGCAGCGCAATCAACTCGCAGCCCAATTGGCTGCCAATCCGACTGATGAGACCTTGCGTGAAAACGCAATAACTGAAGCAAAGCTTAGCCAAGAAAGCATCAGTGAAAAGAATCAATTAAGAGATATTAAACGCTATTGGGATGAACGTATTCATACCATCAGCCAAGCGCTAAGCCAACTGACAGATGAGCGCGATGCGTTACGACAACAGCGTAAGCGGCTCTCGGCGGCGCTGCAGCAAAAGCTGTTTGAGCAGTATCAGTTTTTGAATATTAAAGGCACAGAAAAGAGCCTTAACGGCATATTTAACGGTACGGTTGAGTTAACGCCACCCGCAGGCTCGGGCGAATGTGCCGCGCCTAAGTTGTTACATTACGCCTTTAAACATGGTCTTAAGCCATTAGCAATTGCCGAGTTTTGGTGGGGCGCGCCGCCAAAATCAGAAATCCGCCAGCATAAGCAGTTTTATCCCGCCTGTCTGCGAAAATGCCAACCTATTCTAGGACATATGCTCGAAGGACTCGTGGTTGATGACAACCCTCTGCTTACCAACCCCGCCGAAGGCAAAACTTTAACCATCCTCTACCAAGACGATGCGATGGCGATTGTGAACAAACCCGCCGAGTTTTTATCCGTGCCCGGCAAAGAGATTGAAGACTCAGTGTATTCGCGTATCCGCCAAACCTTCCCCCATGCCACAGGGCCGCTTATCGTCCACAGGCTCGATATGTCGACCTCGGGATTAATGGTGATCGCGATGACAAAAGAGGCCCATAAACAGCTGCAAAAACAATTTATCCAGCGCACTGTGACTAAACGTTATGTGGCACTTTTGGCGGGAATTCCTGCGGTAATGGCGAATGAGCAAGCGACGGGTAACATCTCTTTACCCTTGCGTGGTGATTTAGACGATAGACCGAGACAACTCGTTTGCCATGAGTTTGGTAAAGCAGCCGAAACCCATTGGGAATTGAGCCAACTTGATGAAATGGCACGTACAGCCCGCGTGTATCTGTATCCAAAAACAGGCAGAACCCATCAACTCAGGGTTCACTGCGCCCACTCAGAGGGGCTAAATACACCGATTGTCGGTGACGACCTCTACGGCACTCGCGCCAATCGCCTGCATCTGCATGCGGATTTATTGATGCTTCAGCATCCCGTTACCCGTGAGCGGATGCGCTTTCAGGTCGATCCTGATTTTTGAGATCTGAGTTCTGATATTGATTAGCAAGGCACCCAAGGAAGAACCAAGCTTAGGGGGCATTATCAGAAGTTTGACCGCGATGTAAAAGCGGGCTTTTTCGGGCATAGTAATGCCTCACTCAAAACGGAATCGATAGCAGTAGTATGGGCATAGGCAATCTGGTTACAAACATTAGCCGAAATCAATGGTTCTTATTCGCTTTGCTGAGCGCCGCCCTATTCATGAGCGCCTGTCAGCCAGCATCGGAACCGAGTGAACTCCAGACAAACCCAGATGCCAGTCATACAGCAGAAGTCACCTCTGCAACCGAAATGCCTCGTGCTCCACTCACCCAGGAAGTCTATATCTGGCAGCGCCAATGGCGCCCCGCCAATCAAACGGCATTAGTGCAAAGCCAAGGAGCATTCCAAGGATTACGCATTTTAGCGCTGCAAGCACATCCAAAACCCAATGGTGCAGACATTTGGTTTGAAGTCGCGGTCAATCATGCTTGGCTACAGGCAGATCCTAGACCTAAAATCGCTGTGGTTCGTTTAGATGGCCAGTTCGCGCATTTAAATGATAAAGAAGTGATCAATAAAATCAGCCAAGTACTGACAGATTGGCAGGCAAAAGGCACGCATATCGCAGGGGTTGAAATCGATCACGACAGCGCCAGCAGTAAACTGCCCGCCTATCGGGATTTTCTTAAAAAGCTTAAAGCGCAGTTACCAGCAGACCTTAAACTCAGCATTACCGCCCTGCCCGCTTGGCTCAATAGCGCCGATTTCCCCGCATTACTCACTAATATTGATGAACTCGTGCTGCAAATTCACAGCGTGAGCGACCCACGCCTCGGACTATTCGATGCAGCTCAAGGTTGGCAATGGGTGCAGCAACTCTCAAAAATCAGTACTGTGCCTTATCTTATTGCGCTTCCCGCTTACGGCTCGGCGGTCATCAGCACTGCTTCAGGTTATAAAGTGGAGAGTGAAACACCGCTGCGGGGTCAACTCAATGACACCCATGCCGTTGAGGAACTGATGGCCGACCCGCAATTATTGCAAGCTTTTGTGCACAAACTGCAAAGCCGCACTGATGCCAAGATCAAAGGCATTATCTGGTTCAGGCTGCCGCTGGAAGGGGATAAAAGAGTCTGGCCACTCGACACCTTAATCGCCGTTGCGCAGCAAGGTAAACTTGCCGCCAAGATTGAATTAGTGATCTCAAGCGATAACGATACCCAAACGACATTAGCCACTGAAAATAAGACTAAAAACCAAGAAATCCTCAAGCCACAGCTATTCCAACTGAGCTTAATTAATCGCGGTAATATTGCTGGCGAGATTCCCGCGACTTTGTCCCTAGCGGGACAAGCTTGCAGCGGGTATGATGCGCAAAATGGCTATCGCGTAATACAAAAAAATGGGCTGTTAGTCTGGCAGTGGCGAGCTGACAATACCGCCGCGTTGGCGCCGACTGAAACAGCTCCAAGCGCGACGAACATGCCAATGCCGCTACCAAACAAAGACACTCAAAAACACATGCTCAACCCTGGCGGCCAGAAAGTGATAGGCTGGGCACGTTGTGAGTCATTATATTTACAGGGAATTTATGCGCCATAAGCCAAAATCATCATCCACAATGGCAACATCCAATCGGACTTTTATGCTTAAAAAGACCACGCTTATCTGTTTAAGCCTATTTTCGCCAATGCTCTTGGCCTGCGGCCCCGACTTCCCTTTGCAATTGACTCAGGACAGGCAAAGTAATCTCAGCTATTTACCGCAAACCTCCTTTAGCCAGCAGCTTACCGCCCTCGCAAAACCTTTGCCTTGGCAGTATCAAGATGCGCCAGCCGCGCAGGAATATCTGTGGGATGAAGTGCATAGCCGTTATCTGTCACAAACTCGCGCCTTTGAAAACAGCGAGTTAAGTGAAGCCCATTTAATTTTAGTGAACACACTAAGGGATGCGACAGGTCCAATCGAGGCCGAACAAATGGCTGCGAAGTTGGATAAGGATCTGCCCCAAGCGCTGACCTGGTACACCTTAGGCGCCGTGGCGTTTGAGGCAAAAGATTATGATAGAGCGAGTAACTATTTTAGCAAAATCATTAAATTACCAGAAAGCGAACGCGCATCTCGCAGCCTGTGGGCACTCTATTCGCTGTCGCGTATTGAGCTTATCTTAAGTAAAACCTCGGCGGATCCTGAGCACTTTAATCGTGCCAACGCTTACCTGACTCAATTGCAAAACGAAGTCACCCAAGGCGCCGCCGATCCCCTGCGTTTGAGCTTAGCGAGCCTGGGTGAGCAAGCCTATATTCTGCTGCACCAAGGCCAGCCGCTCCCGCAAGTGACTAATCAAGGTGCAGGTGAAACCGAGTCAGAACTGCAAATGACGCTTACCCCTGATGCACTGAATAAGGCGATTGAGCTCTACGCAACCCAATCGGTACAAGGCGATAGCGGCGGTTATGATTCTTTATTGATGTTAAGCCGTACCTTGATGGGGAAAGACATTGCTGAACTAAAACCGTTACTGCAACAGACAAGCGTGCAGCAGTTATTGATTGCCTATTGGCAAAGTAGCACCAATGAATTTGCCTACGATGGCCAGCTTTCGGAAATGGGCTCAAAGGTAGCTGAAATCCTCAAAGTGTTTCCAACCGATGGTTTACAACTCAACCATGGCGATAAGTTAGCCGCGATTTATTACCAGCTTGGCGATTATGCCAGTGCTGAGCGCCTATTGACGCTAGCGAAACCCAGCGGCCTCACTTGGTGGCTCAACGCAAAATTACTGCTACAAAAGGACGATCAAGCAGAAGCGGCCAAGGCCTATGCTCAGGCAGCGCGTCACTTCCCCAAACAGTCTAATGAAACATTGGCCACAGTTGATGCCAAAGAGACTCAGCAGCAAGCCATTAATGCCGATGAAGATACATCCACTTACTGTCGTATTCGCGCAGAGCAAGGGGTGTTATCCCTAGAGCGCGGCGAATATGTCGATGCGCTCAATCACTTACTCGCCAGCGGTGACGAATACTGGCAAGACATCGCCTATGTGGCGGAGCGCGTGCTCACCACGGCTGAACTTAAGTTATTTATCGATGAGCATGTGCCGCTTATCGCCTTCGAATACCCTAAAGATAGCGACTGGTACGATAATATAGAGCCGATTAACAATCGCTTACGCTATTTACTGGGCCGCAGATTATTACGCGAAGGCGCAATCGCCGAAGCGCCCGCTTATTTCCCTAATCCTAACCTTAATGCCAGCGCCCTCACCTATGGCACTGAGCTGAACGCGGCGAAAAGTGCAACAGGCATAGATAGCGCTAAGGCCTATTGGGCTGCGGCCGAACTTGCCCGCCATCAAGGTATGGAAATTTTAGGGTTTGAATTAGCACCGGATTACGCTATCTACCAAGGGGTATTCGATCTAAGCGATTGGAATGAACCGAGCAAATTGGCCGAGAAAGAACAGCTGCGGTTAAGCGCCAGCCAAGCCGTTCCCGATAAACGCTTTCATTATCGCTACACGGCGGCGGAACTGGCCAACAAGGCATCGGATCATGTCCCCCAAAACAGCCAAGCCTATGCCGCGCTACTCTGTCAAGCCACGGGTTGGGTATTGTATCGAGATCAAGAACTTGCCCTACGCTACTACAAAAAATACGTCGCCAACGGCCCCTTTGTGCCTTGGGCCGAAAACTTTGGTATGCAGTGTGAAGCCCCCGATTTTGACGGTGCAGTAAAACGAGCACAGGCCAATGAAATTGCAGAATGGAACGCCCTGTACCACAAGCTGAAAAAGCCCGTTGTATTTGGCGTATTAGTCATCACTGGATTGATTGGTGTGTGGTGGATGCGTAGAAGAAAGACTAAAAATAACTAACCATTCAGGTCTTTCTCTCTTAACGTCGATATGATGAAAAGAGAGAAAGACGCATACCGCTTTACTTGTTCACGCAGTTAATCACTTCCCCCTGCAAATAACCGTGCACATTCGCCACGGCAATATTGAGTAGACTTTGTCTCGCTTCCTTCGTCGCCCACGCGTTGTGGGGACTAATGCTGATATTCGGCGCATGCAACAAGGGATTATCCGCACTGGGCGGCTCGGTCGATAACACATCGACACCGGCAAATAAGCGGTTTTGCGAAAGCGCTGCAGCAAGTGCGGCCTCATCAATTAATCCACCGCGCGCCGTATTAATAAGCAGCGCATTAGGCTTCATCAAGGCTAGTGCTTGCTGATTGATAAATTGCTCAGTCTCAGGGGTAAGCGGGCAATGCAGCGAGATAATATCTGATTCGCTCAGCACAGTATCACGCGGTACCCAAGTGGAACCTTGGGGCAAGTCTTTGATAACAGAGCGGGTATTGACGAGCACTTTCATCCCGAATGCAAGGGCGAGCGTCCCAACCTGCTGGCCGATATCACCATAACCTATTAAACCTAAAGTCTTGCCTTTTAAGGATTGCAGCGGCATTAAGGTGAAACAAAAATCTTGGCAGTTCACCCACAGACCATCAACCACAGCTTGATGATGGGCAGCCACGGCTTGGGTGTGATGCAGTATATGGGCAAAAACCATCTGCGCTACGGCATCGGGCGCATAGGCGGGCACATTCGTTACCACTATACCGCGCGCTTTTGCAGCCGCTATATCAACAACGTTGGTACCCGTTGCCAATACACCTATATATTTAAGTTCCGTAAGTTGCGCCAGAGTCTTAGCATTAAGCGGCGTTTTATTGGTGAGAATGATCTCTGCACCTTGGGCACGCGCGACAATATCGGCGCCAGCGGTGCGGGGGAAACACGCAAACTCGCCTAATTCAGTCAAGGATTGCCAACTGAGATCGCCAGGATTTAAGGTTTCGCCATCGAGTACAACTATCTTCATGCCGCTAAATCTCCTTTTAAGACGATGTGTTAGCGCTAAAAACTGACTTTAAGCCCAAGGTTAGCCTGCGCCTGCCACATCACGTCCGACGTAATGTGCCATAGGCATTCATCTTCATTGCAAAACAGTGAGCTGTCGCTGTCGATAAACGTCGCGTAACCGCGGATATCCGCAAACAGACCAAAGTGTGGCGTCACTTGATACTCTACCCCGCCGCCAACTCCCATAGAGAAACGCGTTTCACTCGACCAAGCGTCGGGCAACATGCGGGTTATCCCCGCACTTGCGGTGACATAGGGTCGAATATCGCCACGGGGGAAATATAAAGTGCCGCCTAAGTGGATGTAATCTAAGTCTAAAGAGGTAAGACGATCGGGCGTAAACAAACCGCCACTTTTGAGTTCAGAGGCTTGGTGACTGTATAAAAGATAAATATTACCGGGATCATTCGTGCCAATGCCCAGCATCAGGCCGTAATGGCTTGATTCCTCGACCTTCACATTTTTCTTGTCGCCCGTTTGATCTGCGTTGACGTCAATTTGATTAACATCAAATTGACCGCCACCCAGACTATAACCGCCAAAAGGTGCGACAAACACCTCAGCCTGCACGGACATAGTCACAGGTAACAAACTCGCCAACAGCAACAGGCTATGCGTGTTTTTCATAATGAATTCCTTATCTTTTATAAAATCCAAAGCAATCAAGACTAACGCATACCACGCTCAGACTTGACTCTGTCATAGGCCGCTTGAATATCCTGTGCCTTACGATTTGCCAACTCCATCATTTCCGGTGGCAGGCCTTTAGCGACTAACTTATCGGGATGATGTTCGTTCATCAACTTACGGTAAGCTCGCTTAACTTCTTGGTCGCTGGCCTCGTTAGTAATCCCCAGCAAACTGTAGGCATCGGTAATCGATGTTTTATTACCACTTGAGGTCTGATGAAAGCGAAACTCCGCTTGCCAGCGCTTCAGTAACTCATCTAACTGCACTCGACCATAACCTAACTCTTGGGCAATCGTCATCAAGATAGCGTGTTCAGCGGGATCCAGTTCACCATCGGACAATGCCGTTTGGATCTGAATTTCAATGAACATCTGCACTAACTCTTTGCGTCCCATGGTAATAACGCGGAAAGCTTGGAGGCTGCTGCGTAGATCAAAATCCGCCGATTTCCCCTCGCGAAACGCCTGCTGCGCTTCTTTACGGGCTTCACCGGTTAAGCGCATTTGATCCATCAACAGGGTCGCGATGCGAATATCGGTTTCAGTCACCTGTCCCGACGCTTTCGCCACATGCCCCATCACCGCAAAGGTGGTATTGAAGAAGATCGCTTGGCGATTCTTAGCCTGCCCTAGAACTTGTCGAAACCCCACGCCAGAAGCTGCGCGCTTATCGTAGAGGTGCCCGAGCCACAAGCCGAGCAAAGCACCAAAGATGCGGCCGAACATAAAGCCAATGATAAACCCAAAAAACTTACCCCAAAAGCGCATCTTATATCCTGATTTCTATAATGTATTTGATGTGCCAGCGCTATCCTATGGATAAGCAAGCACAGATATTTAGGTATTGCTTTGTAATCTGAGTTCGAGCCCTTGCAGGCGTGCAATCGTGCCAACATCGCACCAAAGCCCGTGAAACAGCGCGCCGCTGACTCGGCCTTGGGCCATTTGCTTTCTAAGCAGCGGACCGAGTGCAAACGCGCCCTGCGGCGTGTGATTAAACAGCGACGGCCGATAAATGCCCATGCCAGAGAAAGTGTGCTTAGTCTCACCAAGCTCCTGCACTCGATTGCCACTCAAGGCGAAATCCCCCTGCGGATGCTGCTCAGGATTAGGCACTAGCCAGAGATGGGCGAGCGTATCGGCAGCAAGCTGCGTGATTGGCGGTAAGGCATCGATAAACACATCACCATTAATGACCAAAAAGGGTTCATCGCTTTCCCCCTCACACAATAAAGGCAAAGCCCGTTTAATGCCGCCGCCGGTTTCAAGCGCACTCTCTTCGGCGCTATAGCGAATTCGCACCCCAAAAGCGCTGCCATCGCCCAGCGCCTCGACTAATTTATGCCCTAGCCAAGCATGGTTGATGACGATATCGACTATGCCTAACGCGGCGAGTTTTTCAATATGGTAAACAATCAACGGTTTACCTAATACTGGCACCATAGGTTTAGGCATATTATCCGTTAACGGCCGTAACCTCTCACCTCGTCCGGCGGCCAAGATCATGGCTTTCATTGCTTAACCTCAGATAAAGACTGGCTAGCTGCAAACGCAGGCAACACGCGACGAGTCAACCAGTGTGCAAATGACACGAGTTCGGGATACTGCATGGCAATGTCGACAATATACGTTAATGTCAGTGGAATATCCGCCATATAGGCAGGTTTACTGTCGCGATAATTTAACCGTGCAAAAATCCCCACCGCCTTGATGTGACGCTGCAAGCCCATGAGATCAAACCAAGTTTGGTATTGTTCCAAATTAGTCAGTGCGGGAATAAAGCCTAGCGCGAGTGCTTGCTGATAATGGTATTGCATCAAGTCTGCGACTAACGGCTGCGGCCAGCGAATATAACAATCACGCAATAGCGATACCGCGTCGTAAGTCACAGGGCCGACGACAGCATCCTGAAAATCAATTACGCACAATTTGCCTGCTTGCAGCATAAGATTGCGGCTATGGAAATCCCTGTGCATCCCCACACTAGGCTGAGATAGCGCATTGTCGACAAGCAGATCGAAGCTATCGCTTAGCATTTGCAGCTCTGACTCGTCCAATGACAAATTAAGATGAGTGCCGAGAAGCCACTCAGTAAAGATGTGCAATTCACGGCGAACAAAGGCTTCGTCGTACAGCGGTAAGGGCTCAACTAGGCCACTAACAAAATGCTGACTTGCAACTACAGAGGCCACTTGCGGCAGCAAATCGAGCGCCTGACGATAATAGTCAGCCACGTTTTGCACGTTAAGCACAGATAACAGCTGGACATCACCTAAGTCGCTCATCAGCATAAAACCTTGAGCAGCATCGGCATGGATCACTTTTGGAACTGTCAGTCCCGCGGCGGCATAGGCATTAGATAAGGCGATAAAGGGTGCGATGGGCACCAATTGTGGCGGTGAATCGGCGGCGATAAAGGTGGCATCGGGCGTCGTGATCCGAAAGTAACGTCTAAAACTTGCGTCACCGGAAATCAATACTGGTGTCACCTCATCGGAAAAATAACCATTCAGCCACTGATTTAGGGAAAGAAATCTCGGATCGGATAAAGTCATTTCATGGCTCTTAAAGAAAAATTGCTTTATTATAGCTGGCATATAATTTGGAAACAGCTAAGAAATTGAGAGATTTATTAAGCGACGTTGCGTTTGTAAATTGCAACTTTCCCCATCCATACTTGTCCAGAATAAGAAATCATAATTACTGACCTAAAGATGCAGATCCGATACCTTCTGGCCCTGAGCCTGTTACCGCAAATAGTCCTGGCAGACGACTCTCCAACCGCTTCGGCATCTCAATGCTTAATCGAACCGCCAGTACCCCGTATCGTATCTCAAACCCAAGGGATGAGTGCGGCTGAACTCAACAAAATTCGTATTGTCTCTGATAACTCTGATGCCGAAATGGGCAAACAGGCGATTTTCCGCGGGGATGTGGTTTTTAGCCAAGGCGATAGACACATAGCAGCCGATGAGGCGATTCTAGATCAAGCGACTGAACAGTTTGATGCCAATGGTAATTTAGTTTTTCAAGACAGTAACTTCACTGTTACCGCCGAATCATTACAAGCTCAAATGCGCTCCAATCGTGCCACCCTCAAAGGGGCACAATATTGGCTGCATGGCCAACAGGTCCATGGCGATGCCGAAAAACTGCAGATCACCATCAATAACAATTTAATTTTAACCAATACTAACTTTACCACTTGTCCTCCCGACAATGTGTCTTGGCTGCTCGAAGCCGAAAAAATTAAGATCAACAGTGAAGAAGAATGGGGCGAAATTTGGAATGCCAAATTAAGAGTCGGCGGTGTGCCGGTATTCTACATTCCCTATATGACAGTGCCGGTTTCTGATAAACGTAAGTCGGGTTTCCTCTACCCCAGCTTTAGCACCAGTACTACCAATGGCGTCGAATTTTCAGCGCCCTATTACTGGAATATTGCCCCTGAATATGATTTAACCTTTACACCTAACTATATGTCTAACCGTGGTTTATTCACTAAGACTGAGTTTGGTTATCTAGCCGGTGATGCCCAGAAAGGCCGAGTCAATTTTGAATACCTTGGCAACGATCAATTGATCAGTGGCAGTCCTAATCGCTACCTGTATAACTGGCAACATCAAGGGGCTATCAACAAAAATTGGCGTGTTTTAGCTAATTTTACTGACGTGTCAGACAACAACTATTTCAATGACTTAAAGTCAGATGTGAACCGTGCTACCGACAACCAATTGTCGCGCATAGGTGAAATCAGCTACTTCGAAAGTAACTGGGATATCAGCACTCGGGTCCAAGACATTAAAGTACTCGGTGAAGATGAAAAACCGTATCAGGTAATGCCTCAGGTCAACTTTAACTATCGTGCAGCTGACTTTTGGAATAATTTAGATTTTGGTTTTAATTCGGAGCTGACTAATTTTGCCCATCAGGACAACAATGTTAATACGGCGACGCGTTTACATATGGCACCGAGCGTGACTCTGCCGATTCACGGACCTTCGGGCTCACTCACCAGCCAAGTGAAGTTAATGCAGACCAATTATTGGCAACATAATGAAGACCCAGATCTTGTTGTCGACGACACAGTAAGCCGAACCATTCCACAGGTACGGATTAATGGTCAGATTAATTTCGAGCGTTTTACTGAGCTTTTCGATGAAAACTATCGCCAAACACTCGAGCCACAATTCCAATATCTTTATGTCGGCTACGAAGACCAACGTGGTATAGGTATTTATGATACGGCCCAATTGCAGGATGACTATTTTGGTCTATTCCGTGATCGCCGCTTCTCGGGGTTGGATCGGATCTCCGATGCGAATCAAATTACGCTTGGTTTAACAACTCGCTTGTTCGACGATCACAACCAAGAAGCGACTAAATTTAGCCTAGGGCAAATTTTTTACTTGCAGGACAGTAAAGTCGGTTATGAAGACAATATTTTTGAATCAAATCAATCGACATCAGTACTAGCAGCCGAGTTAGATACACGTTTAACGAATAATTGGTACATGGGGGCGGCAATTCAGTACGACACCAACACCAGCGAAAATAAAAAAACGGAAGTCACTTTAGACTTCAGACCCGAAGCGAACAAATTACTGCAATTTAGTTATCGTTACGTTCCTGATTTATTGAACTCCAATACCAATGATACTGTGAACATCTCCCAAGCGGGTGTTCGTGGCGCTTGGCCCATCAGTGACGATCTCTACTTCGTGGGTAATTGGTATTATGACTTAAACGAAAGCCGCAGCATTGAAACCTACACAGGTATTCAATACGAATCATGTTGTTATGCGGTGCGATTTAGTTATCACTACCGCATTAAAACTAACTATGACGACAACATAGGCTCTTCTGCTATCGACTCCCGTGAGCAGTTTGAAAGCGGCTTCTACCTGAACTTAGTCATTAAAGGACTCGGTGGTTCTGGCCCATTAGGCGTAACCGATATGCTCAATGACGGCCTGTTTAACTACAGAAAACCGCTTTATCTGAGGAATTAGCAAAGAATTGTGATAGATTGCTGAACCTCAACAAGGACTGAGAGTCCAAACAGGTTAATGAGTGCTTTATCGTTTGCCTTTTGCTAACGCTAATAAAAGTGGATCTAAAGGGTTAACCATGCACTCAAATACATCGCCAAAAAATTACATTAGGGCAACTCGCTGTAATTTCGATATAAATGGTAAAGTTATTTCAATTAAGCCGTCGAACCTGACCTTAGAACGTGCCAAGGATTTTGTGGATGAAACCCAGTAAACACCTGATTTTTGCTTTATTTGCACTCGCTATCAGCCAACCTACATTGGCCGCACCTCAGCCGCTCGACCGCGTTGCGGTCCAAATTAACGACGGCATAGTGCTCGAAAGTGAAATCGCTAACATGATTGACACTGTTAAAGCCAATGCTAAAACGGCAAACCAATCGTTACCTTCCGACAGTGCCCTGCGCACTCAGGTGATCGAACGTTTGATCTTGACCCGTTTACAGCTGCAAATGGCAGATCGTATCGGCCTACATATTGGTGACTTACAATTAGACCAAGCGATTGAAAACATCGCGCGCGAACAAAAAATGTCTGTGGCCCAGATGCAACAGAAAATTGAAAGCGAAGGGTTAAGCTTTAGCCAATACCGCGAGCAATTACGCGAAGAAATCACCTTAGGTGAAATTCAACGTATTCAAGTACAACGCCGTATCCAAGTGTCACCACAGGAAATTACCAGCCTAGTCAAACTCATCCAAGAACAAGGGATGAAAGATGTGGAATATCAAATTGGCCACATCCTGATTGACGTGCCAAGTAATCCAACCAGTGAACAACTGGAATCCTCGAGTAAACGTGCCAATATCGTTTTGGAGCGTTTGAAGAGTGGTGAAGATTTCCGCCGTACTGCTATAGCGTCTTCTTCGGGTCCTAAAGCACTCGAAGGTGGTATTTGGGACTACATGAACATCAACGAAATGCCAACCCTGTTTGCCGAAGTGATCAACGGCGCGAAAACAGGCGACATTATCGGTCCAATTAAGAGTGGTGCAGGTTTCCATATCATCAAGATCATGGATGCTCGTGGCCTACAAACCAAAGAAATCGAAGAAGTCAGAGCGCGCCACATTTTGCTTAAGCCATCGCCAATTCTGTCGGAAGACCGTGCTAAAGCTATGCTTGAGCAATTCCTGAAGCAAATTCGTTCAGGTGAAGCTAAGTTTGAGGATCTTGCGCGTCAATATTCTGAAGACCCTGGTTCAGCCACTAAAGGCGGCGAATTAGGTTGGGCAGAACCAAGCATTTACGTGCCTGAGTTTGCTCAAACTCTTAATAGCTTAAAAACCGACCAGATTAGTGAGCCGTTCCGTACCACCCACGGTTGGCATATCACTCAGTTAGAAGAACGCAGAAAAACCGATGCCACAGATCAATTCAACAGCAACCGTGCGCACCAATTGATCTTCCGTCGCAAATTTAACGAAGAACTGCAAAACTGGCTAGACGAAATGCGCTCAGACGCATACATTGAAATCTTCCAGCCAGAGACCAATCGAGGTTAATTCTAATTGAGCACTAAACGTATTGCCGTTACCCCAGGTGAACCCGCAGGTATCGGCCCCGATTTAGTCGTACAACTCGCTCAGCAGGCTTGGCCTGCTGAGTTAGTCGTTTGTGCGGATCCAGAATTATTAGCGAGCCGTGCTAAACAACTCGGTTTGCAAGTGACTTTCCGTCCTTACCAGCCAAATCAAGCGCCTAAACCGCAAGAAGCGGGCACATTAACCATAGCGCCCTTCAAGCTAGTGAGCGAAGCAATTTGTGGTCAACTCGATGAGCAAAACAGCACTTATGTGGTTGAAACCTTGCGTTATGCAGGTGAGAAAAACATGAGCGGCGAGTTCGATGCTGTCGTGACAGGTCCGGTACACAAAGGCATTATCAATCAAGCAGGTATTTCCTTTAGTGGCCATACTGAGTTTTTTGCTCATCAAGCAAATTGCCCCGATGTGGTGATGATGCTGGCAACGCCTGGATTGCAAGTGGCGCTGGTCACGACTCATATCCCGCTGGCCTATGTTGCAAAGGCGATAACACGTCAGCGCCTACAGCATATTATCAAGATTCTCGATGCCGATCTGAAAAGTAAATTTGGCATAATTTCGCCGAAAATTTATGTCTGTGGACTCAATCCACACGCAGGTGAAGACGGTCATTTAGGGCGTGAAGAAATCGACGTGATTATTCCGGCACTCAACGAGTTACGAGAAGAGTTTCAAATGAATATTGTCGGCCCATTACCTGCCGATACCCTGTTCCAACCTAAATATTTACAGGACGCCGATGTCGTCTTGGCCATGTACCATGACCAAGGACTTCCCGTTCTCAAGTCACAAGGATTTGGCAAATCGGTAAACATCACCTTAGGTTTACCTTATATTCGTACCTCGGTTGACCACGGTACGGCGCTCACACTCGCGGGTACAGGCAAAGCCGATATTGGCAGTTTTGTATGTGCTCTGAATAAAGCCATTGAGTTATCCTCAAAGAACTAAACGATTACATTATTAATGAGCAACAAAGTACATTTAGGCCACACGGCCAGAAAGCGTTTCGGACAAAACTTCCTTACCGACGGCAATGTGATTGACCGCATTGTGGGTGCTATTGCCCCCGATAATCACCATGTGATGGTCGAAATCGGCCCTGGCCTAGGCGCCTTAACCGAACCCGTAGCCGATGCTGTGGATAATCTGACCGTCGTCGAACTCGACCGCGATCTGGTTGAACGCTTACATCAACACCCAGTCCTTAAAGATAAACTGACCATTCACCAAGGTGATGCTCTGCAGTTTGATTTTGGCCAATTGAGTGTGCCTGGCAAAAAGATGAAAGTGTTCGGTAACTTACCTTACAACATTTCAACGCCGCTAATGTTCCACCTGTTCGAATTTGCCGAACAGATTGAAACCATGCACTTTATGCTGCAAAAAGAAGTGGTGCTGCGTTTATCGGCAAGCCCTGGCTGTAAAGCCTATGGTCGATTAACGGTAATGGCACAATACTTCTGCCAAGTGGTTCCGGTTCTCGAAGTGCCACCCCACAGCTTTACGCCCGCACCTAAGGTCGACTCAGCAGTCGTACGCTTGCTACCATACGCGGTCAAGCCATACCCTTGCAAAGATGTGACCGTACTACGTCACCTTTGTACTACGGCGTTCAACATGCGTCGTAAGACTCTGCGTAATAACTTAAAGCACATGTTATCTGACGATGAGTTCGAGCAATTAGGGATTGACTCAAGTCAACGCCCAGAGCAGATTAGCGTGCAGCAGTATGTTGCTATGGCTAACATGGTTTGTGATAAAAAAGCATAAATATATCAGGGCACTTAGGTGCCCTTATACCAAAACCTAGGAACAAGAATGAGCGCATTGGACACCTCCATTCGGGTTGAAGTTAAAACTGAATATATAGAGCAGCAGTCCTCGCCCGAGGATGAAAAATACCTCTTCAGCTATACCATCACTATCATCAATTTAGGTGAGCAGGCAGCTAAACTCGAAACCCGACACTGGATAATCACAGATGCCAATGGCAATACCAGTGAAGTCCAAGGCGCCGGAGTTGTCGGTGAAACACCAACCATAGCGCCAAATACCGCCTATCAATACACCAGTGGCACAGTGCTCGATACACCCCTTGGCATAATGCATGGCACTTATGGTATGGTCAGCGAATCGGGTGAGCATTTCCAAGCGACGATCCGTCCCTTCCGTTTAGCGACCCCAGGCTTACTACATTAATATCGTTAGGAAAGGGGTACTGTGGCGCATTATTTTGTTGGTGATATTCAAGGCTGTTTCGCTGAATTACAAAAATTACTCGCTAAGGTCGATTTTAATCCCTCCCGTGATGAACTCTGGGCTGTAGGTGATCTTGTTGCACGTGGACCAAACTCCTTAGCTACGCTGCGCTTTTTTCGTTCTTTAGGTGATTCCGCTAAAACGGTTTTAGGCAATCACGATCTCCACTTAATGGCGTTACACGGCAAGCTCAAACGCGCTAAGCCCAGCGATAATTTAACTGAAATTCTTGAATCGCCCGATATTTCAGCCTCAATTGACTGGCTGAGACAGCAACCCCTAATGCGTGAATTACCCGAACACCAACTCATCATGAGTCATGCGGGTGTGCCACCGCAGTGGTCGCTTGAAGTATTAAGAGAAGAAGCCGCACTCGTCAGTTGCGCACTCAAACAAGATGATTATCTTGAGGCACTGATAGCCCAAATGTATTCAGATACCGCCGAGCAATGGGACCCAAGTGCAATTGGCATAGAACGCTTACGTTACTGCATCAATGCATTAACACGCATGCGCTACCTCTATGTCGATGGCCGACTCGATTTTGATTGTAAACAACCTCCTGAAAACTGTACTAATCCACAACTCAAACCTTGGTTTGAGTTTGCTTCGCCCCTGCGCCAGAGTCACACCTTAGTTTTTGGCCATTGGGCAGCACTGATGGGCAAGGTTGGCGATACTAAATTAAAGGCTTTAGATACAGGTTGTTGTTGGGGTGAACACTTAACACTATGGCATCTTGAAAAAGACCAAAAAATTACCCAAAAAAAGTTAAAAAAGAGTTAAACTAAAACAGCTTAAAGTCGATAACAGACTGAGCCGCCTAACCCTGAAATCGCCCTGTTTTCATTTGGAAAAATATAATAAAAATCGGAGTATCCTATGAAATTTAACGTAGCCACCAGAGTGATTGGCGGATTTGGTATTGTCACGCTTTTGCTCGTGGTGCTGGGATTTACATCCTACCTCACCAACAACAGCCTAAAAGCCAGCTCGGCGATGATGCAAGAATTAAGCTTACCTGCGCTTAAGTCGACCAATCACCTCAGTGAAACCTTGAGCGAGCAGCAAAGACAAATCCTGATTGCTTATCACACCCCTAAATCGGCCAATATTCCCAGTATTCGTAAAGTGTTCGATGATCATGGCACTCAGTTCAAAAACGAAATAGCCAACATCACCCAATTAGTGAAAAGCCAGCCAGAACTCACCACCTTAATCAGCCAACTAAACGGTAGTTTCTCAACCTTTGAGCGAGACAGCCTTGCGATGATCGCCGAACGTGAGGCTTCATTAAGCAAGCAAGAACAATTAATTAATCTAAAGAAAAAACTCGAAAATGCCGCCGATGATGCCTCATCAGAACTGCTCGATATTGTTGATTTAGAAAGCAGTCAAAATCCCGATGAACAGAGCCTGGCCGCGTCAGCCAGCGCGATTGATACTAGCCTCGGGAATATCATCACCACTATTGCAGATTTAGTGACTAATGAAGAAGACAATAAACACGAATTGATCTCTAAAGAACTGGACTACATTATCAGCGAAACTAAGAACAAGCTTGAATATGTAAATCGTCATGGCCAAGGTATCGTCGATGCGGATACCTTAAGTTCAGTCACTAAAGATATCGAAAAAGTTTTAGCACTCGTCACTGGCCCGCAATCTATGTTACAGCTGAAATCGAGCCAACTTTCCCATGCTAAAGAAGCCGTAATCAAACTCGGTATTATCGAAAAAGACGTAAAAGTCATTAATTCCAACATGGAGGACGTGAGCAATAACATCGAACTTGTTGCCGCCAACATGAGCAACGACACCATAGCTAAGATTGACTCTGCTAGCATACAAACCATGGTTGTAGTGTTAATTGCTATTATTGTCGCTGTCATTGTGAGTTTTGCTGTAGTGAACCCGCTCAAACGCTCACTCAGCCAAGTGAACAATGCCCTTAACGTCTTAGCCTCAGGCAACCTTACCCATAAGCTGGATGACTCTGGACACGATGAATTTGCGGAGCTAGCGAAAAACTGCAACCGTCTCGTCGATAGCTTACGCAGTTTGATTATCGGTATCTTGGATAGGTCGAACCAACTGGCCGCGGCAGCTGAACAAACGTCAGCAATCACAGCGCAAACCACCTCAGGTATTCAAGAACAAAAAAGCCAAGTGGACCAAGTGGCCACTGCAACCACAGAACTGAGCTCTAGCGCGCAGCAGGTGTCGTTAAGTGCCGATCAAGCCCTTGAGCAAATCAAACAAGCCGACCAAGAAACTCAGCATATGCGCGCCATTGCCGAAGAGAACAAACTGACTATTTTGGCTTTAGCCGATGAAGTGGCAAAGGCAGGCGTTGTGATCAATAAAGTGCAGTCTGATAGCGCCTCAATTGGCTCAATTTTGGATGTGATCCGTGGCATTGCAGAGCAGACTAACCTACTCGCCCTTAACGCCGCCATTGAAGCTGCTAGAGCCGGTGAACAAGGTCGTGGTTTTGCGGTAGTTGCCGATGAAGTCCGTAGCTTAGCCTCACGTACTCAAGTATCGACCCGAGAGATCCAACAGATGATCGAAGTGTTGCAACAAGGTGCAGAGCAAGCCGTTGCCGCCATGGATATGGGACGTGCTCAGGCAAATGCCTGTGTTGAAAAAACTGAGCAAGCCAACATTGCCCTCGAAACCATTAGCCAGTCTGTGCATAAGGCCTATGACTCAGGCACTCATATCGCCCATGCTGCTCAAGAGCAGAATTTAGTGAGTCAGCAAGTGTCTGAGAAACTGGAGCATATTGCTGCCATTTCAGAAGAAACCGCTATCGGCGCAGATCAAACGGCTCAGTCTAGCCATCAAGTCGCTAAATTAGCCGAAGAGCTTCAAGCCTCAGTCGGCGAATTTAGAGTCTAAATGTTAATTGCTAAAATCTTCTAAACCAAGGGTCGCTTAGCGGCCCTTTCTTTTGAGTCTAATTCACTTCCCCGATCTTACCGAACACTCAGCTTGACCGCCTTTACACAAATTAAGGCCATAAAAAATGCCGAACTTAAGTTCGGCATTTGTTCTGATTCAAGGCAAGATGTTTAATGCAAAGCGCTTAATGCTAGGCTCTTAACGCTAATGGCTTAAACCCATTGCTTAATACTCGTCGCCTAATATAACTAAGCTGCAAATAGAGCTAAAGTGCCGCTAGTTCGGTGCAACGAGTCCAGCTCAGCGATTACTCTTCTTCGCCGCCCGCAGCAGCGCCAAGACGCTCTTTCACTGCAGCAGTGATAGGGCTATCACCATGACCGTTTGCTTCAGCCCAAGCTTGGATAGTCATACCATCCGCTTCAGCGACACTCAGTTCCGTCACCGACAAACGTTTAGCCACAAACTCACCGGCATCGTTAGCACTCGCGCCGTAAGCGGTACGCAATAGACTTGCGCCATCGCAACTGATGCCACTGTAAATCTGACGTAGCTTAACGCGGCTTTCTTTTAATTTTTTACGTAGGCGGTTTTTATCGTTAGCTTTGACGTAATCGCAAATACTCGCGACAAGTGGATCAACGCCCGCAACAGCAGGGGTTGGTACAGTGATATAGCTAAATCCAATTAACGCAGCCAAGGCTACAGGCATAAGACGCATCCGATACTCCTTAATACTTTCTTATAGTTTTATTATCAATTTTGTATGGGCTGCATCTCGTCTCTCAAGGGTATTGACCTCTTGGCTTTAGCTCTCGTTCGAAATCTAGGATAACGAAATCGGCTATCTCTTCTTTCCGTGAAAACTAAATGTCCGATATGATGCAATACGTTAGATAAACTGACGCCCCATACACACAGGGTACACAACAGAGGCTGCAATTTAACATTTTTTCACCAAATTGATAAAGCGATATTCCAAACCATCCGCATTTATACTAGACAAAGATTCCGTTTCTTTCCAAGTTCCGTCATCCCAATGGGGGAAAAATGTATCGCCCTCAACCTCTAGCTTGATTTGCGTCAAATATAAGGTATCTGCGTAAGGTAATAACTCGGCATAAAGCTGACCGCCACCAATCACCACTAACTCTTCACACTCGCCGGCGGCTTGTTTGGCTGCATCAAAAGAGGTCACACAGGTCACGCCCTCAATGACGAGATCCGTTTGACGCGAAATCACTATATTATCTCGGCCAGGAAGGGGTCTACCAATGGACTCAAAGGTCTTACGGCCCATCACCACAGGCTTACCTAGGGTCATGGCTTTAAAGTGACGTAGATCTTCTGGAAGATGCCATGGCATTTTATTCTCTTTTCCGATGACTCGGTTGTTTGCCATCGCGGCTATCATAGCAATGCGCATGCTCACTCCTGTTTTATTGAAATAGAATTATTGAATGACGGGGCGGGTTCTGAAATACAGCAAGCTCGGCATGGCTAGCCCCACAGCTAACGCCCCGAGAATAAAGACGGTTTTGAGGCCATTACTAATCACTTGTGCCGTCAGCTCAGGACTCACCTGCGACTGGGCAGTCAATTGCACTAAGGCTATGACAGTATTAAAAGCATAAGTACCTGGGATCATAGGAATAATGGCGGCGACAGCATACATTAAAGGGGGGGCTAAGTGGCGTTTTCCAAACCCTATGGTAATAATCCCGACGATAGCAGCCGCGGCAAAGGTGGCCCACTCAATTGGTAAACCAAACTGTAGCATTAAGGTGCGCGAGCTATGACCAATGGCTCCCGCTATAGCGCAATAGGGAAGAAATCGTTTAGGAACATTAAACACCATAGCAAATCCTACGGCGGGGATTGCTGAGAAAAAAGCATCGTGCAACAGCGTTATCAGTAATTCCATCATAGGAAAATCCCGCCGATCTGCATCGCGATCGTAATCCCGATGACCGAAGAAACGGTCAACAAGGTCGCATGGCCCCAACGGGAGATGCCAACATTCATATGCCCTTTCACCATATCCGATATAGCATTGATCATCGGAAAACCAGGCACTAGCATTAGCACACTCGCTGCCATTGCTGCCTTAGGGGTTTCGCTTAATTCAAACACATAGCCCGTTTGAGCCAACATACTGGTGACAAAAGCGGTGACGGCAAAGTTAATCAATAAATTAAAATGCCGTTTAGCAATCGCTAAACGTACTGACATACCCACTGCTGCGGCAAAAAAGGTAATCACACACGAGATAAGATCACCATTAAACAGGTGACAAAAACTAGCACAAGACAGGCCAATCATGAAGACAACTAAGCTTGGAGGATAGCTTTTAGGCTCAATCCGCGCTAAACGTTTACGCACTTCATTGGGGCCATACAGCCCTTTTTCAGCTAATAAACAGATGCGTTGCAATTCACAAACTATGGTCATATTAATGCCATGCTCACGGATGCGACGAGTCGTAGTGATGCATCGACCATGAACCAAGCTGGTTAATACGAGGGAATTGGAGGAAATGGAGAGTTCTACGCTGGCAAGGCCTAAAGCCTGACCTAGACGCTGGCTGATTTCTTCAACTAAATCAGATTCTGCGCCGTAGGCCAGTAGCAATTGTGCAGCACGCACAACTTGCCGAGTAATATCATTTTGAGTATCTGCGTACACTGAACTCTCAAAATTAGGACGTTAAGATTATCTCTGGTAAATAACTTCTACGTCGTAGTCGTCATCATCAAAGTCGTCGTCATCATCTTCATCAACATAGTCTTCATTTAATGAATCAAGGTTGGCTTGATGATAATTATCCCACTTGAACTCGACTTCACTATCTGGGTCAACCTCATTGTCTTCTGGTGGCAGGCTCGCAATATAATCGAGGAGTTTTAATGCCAACTCATTAGTGCCGTCGCGGTTGTAGGCAGAAATCGTGTAAACGTCACCTTCCCAACCCATTTCTTTAACGATACGGTCAACCTTTTCTTGCAGCTCTTCTTCGAGCAGCAAATCGGTTTTGTTAAAGACTAACCAACGCGGCTTGCTCGCCAACTTTGGAGAATATTTCTCAAGCTCACCAACAATAGCGCGCGCAGACTCAACCGGATCGGTTCCGTCAATCGGCTCAATATCTATGATGTGCAGTAGAATACGACAACGCTCAAGATGCTTTAAGAAGCGAATACCTAAACCCGCACCATCGGCTGCGCCTTCGATAAGACCTGGAATATCCGCGATCACAAAGCTTTGACCAGGACGTGGATTAACCACACCTAAGTTAGGCACTAGTGTTGTAAACGGATAATCAGCCACTTTCGGCGTTGCACGGGAAACCGCACGAATGAATGTCGACTTACCCGCGTTAGGCATGCCAAGCAAACCAACGTCAGCCAACAGTAACAACTCTAATTTAAGGCTACGAACTTCACCAGGTGTTCCTAACGTCTTTTGACGTGGGGCACGGTTAGTACTGCTCTTAAAACGGGTGTTACCTAAACCATGGAAACCACCTTTGGCAACCAATAGCTTTTGACCGTGGGTCGTTAAATCCCCAAGGACTTCTTCAGTATCATGATCGACCGCGCGAGTACCAACAGGAACTTTTAAGATCAGATCTTTACCGCTGTGACCGGTACAATCACGGCCACGACCATTTTCGCCACGTTCAGCCATGTGAAAACGTTCAAAACGGAACTCGATCAAGGTGTTGAAGTTTTCGTCAGCTTGCAGGAAAACACTGCCGCCGTCGCCACCATCACCACCATCAGGACCACCATCAGGTACATACTTTTCGCGCCTAAAGCTAACACAACCGCTACCGCCGTCGCCTGCTTCGACCCTAATTACTGCCTCATCGACAAACTTCATACTTACTCCTGGCACCACTGAATGAAGCAATTATACCGTCTAACTTCATTGGTCGCCAAAAAACTCGAGATACTTTGCTCCCAATCTTACCTGTCAATGCTCATTCTTGGTAATCATTTACCAACTCAAGCATCTACACGGCGTAAATAGAAGCACAAAAAACAGAAAGCCCCACCAATGGCGGGGCTTTAACAGTATAAGCTAGGTTCGAAAATTAAGCTTCGATGCTAATAAACTTACGGTTATTAGCGCCTTTAACTTCGAATTTCACTTTACCGTCAGTCAGAGCAAACAGAGTATGGTCACGACCAATACCTACGTTTACACCAGCGTGGAATTTAGTACCACGTTGACGAACGATAATGTTACCAGCTAGAACTGATTCACCGCCAAAGCGCTTAACACCTAGACGTTTACTTTCTGAATCGCGGCCGTTACGAGTAGAACCGCCAGCTTTTTTATGTGCCATGAGTTAGACTCCTATTATGCGTTGATAGCAGTAATTTTAACTTCAGTGAACCACTGACGGTGGCCCATTTTCTTGTCGTGATGCTTACGACGACGGAACTTAACGATAGTTACTTTATCGCCACGACCGTGAC
This sequence comes from Shewanella septentrionalis, assembly GCF_025370265.1. Classification (NCBI taxonomy): domain Bacteria; kingdom Pseudomonadati; phylum Pseudomonadota; class Gammaproteobacteria; order Alteromonadales; family Shewanellaceae; genus Shewanella; species Shewanella septentrionalis. Next base: position 54,616 of record NZ_JAMTCC010000032.1, read on the forward strand.
TTACAACTTCAGCAACTACTTTACCGCCAGCTACTAAAGGAGCACCAACATGCACTGTTTCGCCATCAGCGATCAAAAGAACTTGATCGAATTCGATAGTTTCACCAGTTGCAACTTCTAACTTTTCTAAACGAACAGTGTGGCCTTCGGCTACACGGTGTTGTTTACCACCACTTTGAAAAACAGCGTACATAGCTATTTTACTCCAATTCCTAACACGCGGGCTCATTCTTGGATGAGGCAGGGTGCTATAAAAACTTTATTGACAATGGGCGCGGAGTTTACGCGAAGAATCTAACTCTGGCAAGCCCTAATTAGGAAAGAATAAAAAAAGACCGGATTAACTCTCACATTAGTTGAGCTAGTGCTGTCATATGTCAGAATTTTAGGTAAAATTCATTTCATTATAACACGTGAGCCTAAACAGGGGCCGGTACGTAATGACCCCACAACCAGAGTCTACTATGGATTTAAACGCTATTCGTCAACTGGCTGACACTGATATGCAAGCAGTCAATCAGCTGATATATAAACAGCTTGAATCAGATGTCGCCCTAATTAATCAATTAGGTTTTTACATTATTAATGGTGGTGGTAAACGTCTTCGTCCTCTGCTGTCGGTATTAGCCGCACGTGCGGTGAGCTACGAAGGCGAAGCGCATCTTAAGCTAGCGGCGATTATTGAGTTTATCCATACAGCCTCATTGCTCCACGATGATGTAGTTGATGAATCGACATTGCGCCGCGGACGAGAAACCGCCAACGCACTGTTCGGCAATAGCGCCAGCGTGCTGGTCGGCGATTTTCTTTATACCCGTTCCTTCCAGATGATGACTGAACTCGACAGCATGAAAGTGCTCAGAGTGTTAGCGGATACCACGAACGTATTGGCCGAGGGCGAAGTCTTACAACTGATGAATTGCAACGATCCTGACACCACAGAAGAAAGCTATATGCGGGTCATTTATTGCAAAACCGCTAAGTTATTTGAAGCGGCTACTCTGCTTGCGGGTGTGTTAGCGGGTGCGACGCCAGAGCAAGAAACCGCCTTAGGTAACTATGGTAAGTATCTTGGTACCGCCTTCCAGCTTACCGACGATTTACTCGACTATACCGCCGACAGTGATGAGCTAGGCAAGAACATAGGTGATGACCTTGCTGAAGGTAAACCAACTCTGCCACTCATCTATGCCATTGCCCATGGCACAGACGAAGAGAAACACCTCATACGTCAAGCAATTGAGCAAGGCGATGGTACACAGGCCATAGATAAAATCGTGGCAGCACTGCACCATTGCGGCGCGTTAAACTACACCCAACAAAAAGCAATTGAAGAATCAGAGAAAGCCATCGAGGCATTATCGATTCTGCCCGACAGCGACTACAAGCAAGCCTTAGTTGCGCTTGCTAAAATTTCGGTCGACCGTAATCATTGATCGCTCGCTAGTTCGTGTTTAGCCCAAAGAAAAGGTCTTACTCAGTAAGACCTTTTTTATTGTCTCAAATCCGCAATCCTAAGATTAAACCTGCCAGCGGATCGGCGCTTCGCCCCGCTCAAGTAATAATTGATTCACTTGAGAAAAATGCCCACAGCCAAAGAAACCCCGATAGGCCGATAAAGGTGAAGGATGCGGCCCAGTGAGCACTTGATGTTGCGGTGCGTTAATCACTTGACCTTTTTTGATGGCATGACTGCCCCAAAGCACGAAGATAATCGGCTGAGTCTGGCGATTCAATAATTCCAGCACTGCAGTCGTAAACACTTCCCAGCCCGCTTTGGCATGGGAATGTGCCTTACCTTGCTCAACGGTTAATACCGTATTGAGCATTAAGATCCCCTGCTCCGCCCATGCGGATAAATCCCCGTGGGATGGAATGGTAAAGCCATCAATATCCGTCGCTAATTCCTTGTACATATTGGCTAAGGAAGGCGGCGGTTTAATACCGCGCTTAACCGAAAAGCATAAACCATGGGCTTGATCTGGGCCGTGATAGGGATCTTGACCAATCAATACCACTTTGACCTTTTCAAGCGGAGTCATACTAAAGGCATTAAAAACATCGGCTTCAGGAGGATAAACCACTTTTCCAGCCCTGCGTTCATTGTCTACAAACGCACTTAATTGCTGAAAATAAGGCAAAGCCCTTTGCTCATCGATAAATGTTTGCCATGTCGCCTGAGTCACGATTTTACTTCCTCAATTCTATTATCGGGTTAGCTTAAAAGTCCTACTGTGGAATGGCAAGTTTGAAGGTTATGCTTGTCGATAATTGATAAGACTATGCTTGCTGTGTTTCGCTTTAAGACTTTCAATTTAAAACATTCGAATTTAAATGCTATAGTGCGCCCATTCTCGCACAGTCTAATACGCCATGATGATCCAACATTCTGATAAATTGATGCAACGACATCAAACGGGTTTCACCTTAATAGAGCTTGTGGTGGTCATCATAGTGCTCGGTATTTTAGCGGTAGTGGCCCTGCCAAAATTTATCAATGTGCAGCAAGATGCGCAAATCGCAACAGTCAAAGCCGCAGGCGGTGGCTTTAAGTCAGCTATCAATCTGGCGCGATCCGTTTGGGCGGTAAAAGTGGGTTCAGGTCCAAAAGAAGACTTACCGGTATTTGGCACGGCGCAATCTGAACAAGTGGATTTCAACGCCTTCGGCTGGCCTGCACAACACTATATCTTTGGTAATGAAGCCTCACCGGCGCTCGATAATGTCGAAGACTGTATCTCAGTATGGGAAGTATTATTCCAAAATACCCAACCGAGTGTCTCGCGCTTAAATGTTGATGCGACAGAAACCGACTACAAAGCCAGTTATACCAATCCTGGCAAGTGCACTTATTTCTATCGAACAAACGACAAACTCTCAATCAGTTATGACTCCCAAACCGGAGTCGTCATTACCGACACAGATCCCAATAGTTAATGCCTGACGATTCCTTCTTACGTCAATTAAGTTAGAATCGAACTTTAATCTGTTACTTTTTAGAGTGAACGCCATGACCGACACGAGCAACACCACCATTTACGAACTTGCCGATCAGTTTATTGCCTTAGCCAATCAGCTAAGCCAACAAGAAGCAGATGTAGGCAAAGTTGGCACGGCACTGCGTTTTGCCGCGGCACGTTTTAACGCCTTCGAAGCCGCGATTAAATCAGCGGATCTCGGCGCCGAGAAAGAAAGCGCATTAGAATGGTTTAGCAGTGAATTCAAAGAAATGCTGAGTGACAACTTAGACGATCACATCGCGAATCCGCCAATTCTCCAAGAAGCGGTGGCAGAAGAGACCGACAATTCAGTGCAAATGTTTAAAGGCTAAGCACGCCCTTCATGCATAGCGAAAACATAAAAAACGCCATCGATTGATGGCGTTTTTGTTTGTTGAAACAGATGACCTGCAATCAATAACTAAAGCGTGTATACCACGCGGAATGCCAGCAGTATCAACACCACGCCGGACAACTTATCAATTAACCCTGCCTTTTCCCGTAGTTTAGGCAACACGCTTGAGTGGGATAACAATAAAGCGATAAGCGTATACCAAAGTCCATCGACCACTAAAGGGGTAAAAACGATTAAAGCTTTAGCCGTCATGCTGTCGGCCACCATCACGAATTGGCTGAATAATGCGAGGAAAAACAGCATGATTTTAGGATTAAATAAGGAAATGGCGATACCATCACGGGCGGCGGTCAAGGTATCTGTCGCCTCCCCTGCGGCCAATTTAGCTTGCATACCGCCCTTGGAACGCAGCGCCTGAACTCCCATCCAAGCCAGATACAAAGCACCGAGAATCGCAATGCCATTAAAGACTAAGGGCGCCTTTTTAAGTACAACCGCTAAGCCGAGTAACGTCACCAACGCATAAATCCCAATGCCTATCGAATGTGCCCACGCACACACTATGCCCTTGCCCCGTCCACCGCCTAAGGTATGGCGCACCACCATAGCTAAACTTGGGCCCGGCGACATAGCCCCCAAACAACAAATCGCCAATAAACCTAACCAAGTACTAAAACTCATTGAACACACCTTACGCCGAATAAAAAGGCCCCTTTGATGTAGTTAAACTCTGGGGCCTTAAACTTGCTTGCTATTCTAGCATTGCGCCATTAAGGCGTTAACGCTAATCCATCCGTTTGTCGATAAATTAACGGCTATTTAGGATGATAAAAAGCACGGATATCCTTCACTAACTGAGTTAAGGATTCGGGCTCAACGTACATCATGTGCCCCGCTTTATAGTAATGCATACTCACACGACTATTATCTATGCCGTTATCGGCAAAGGTATTTTCGGTGGCAAAAAATGGTGTCGCAAAGTCAAAGTAACCGTTGCCGACAAAAATCCGCAGATCTTTGTTCTCACGTTGCGCTTGGCCAAGATAAGGGGCGACGTTGACATAGTGCATCTGCTTACCGCTGATATTCCAGTTCCAACTCCGGTTCACATCAACGGAGAGGACGTTGAAAGGACGGGATAAGGTCACGCCCAAATCGTCATACAGATATTGATGCATGGCAGCCGTATAAGCGCCATCAATCCCATAACCAGATGGATCATCGTCGGTTGAATCGCCGCCACTGTCGTAGTCTTTACCTGTGTAGCGGCTGTCTAACCGCCCTATCGTCAAATCTTGATCTCTGAGCAGCTCCTTAGTGTATCGACTGGCGCTCACGCGCAAATTAACACGATCTAAATAGTGCTCACTTAACCCCGTAAAGCGCGCTAAGCTTTGACGTACAGCTTGATATGCCTCGGGTGTTAAGCGGCTGCCTTGCAACAACGCGAGGGCATAATCTTTAATGGCAAACTGGCGCGCTTCCTCAATAAAAGCCTCTAGCCCTAAAGCTTTATCCGTAGCGCTGACTTTATTATGGTAAAAAGCCGTCGCCGCCATGGTCGGTAAAAAACCAATATACGGCTGATTATTACCCGGCTGGTAACGGGCATGACTAAAATCGAGAATGGATGAAATCAGCATAATCCCATTGACCGAAATGTCGGTCCAACCGCCCTGCAATTCATTTACAAGCGCTGCCGCGCGGGTAGTTCCGTAACTTTCACCCGCCAAATATTTAGGGGAATTCCAACGTTTATGCTCAATCAACCAGCGGCGAATAAACTCGGCAATCGACTGGGCATCTTCTTTCACGCCCCAAAAATCCGCACATTTTTTATCGCCTAAGGCGCGGCTAAAGCCTGTACCTACGGGATCAATGAACACGAGATCGGACTCATCGAGCACAGAGTAATCGTTTGATTCAATATGATAAGGTGCTGCGCCGTCATCCTTTGCATCCGTCACCACCACACGTTTAGGACCGAATAAGCCCATGTGCAACCAAAGTGAGGCCGAACCCGGACCGCCGTTAAAGATAAAAGTGACTGGGCGTGTACTGCTATCTTTAATATCGTTACGTAAATA
>NZ_JAMTCC010000033.1:0-57295 GCF_025370265.1 Shewanella septentrionalis
GCGGCGTTATGCCCATCAAATCACCCCAGAAATGCATGCTGCTATCCATGCCATGCTCAGCTGTCGCTGTAACACGGCGAGAGTGAGCTGCTGGGGTTGTCAAACCTGCGAGCAACAGCTTGAGTTTCCGCTCTCTTGCGGTCATCGCAGTTGCCCACAGTGCCAACACGGCACCACATGTGACTGGTTGAGTAAACAACAAGCTAAGTTATTACCGGTGAATTATTTTATGGTGACCTTTACCTTGCCGTTTGAATTAAGAGCCATAGCGAAGTCGCAACCCGAGCCGTTCTATCACGCCATGTTTACCGTGGCAGCGAGTGTACTCAAAGACTTTGCAGCACGCTCCCCTAAGCTCAGTGGTGACATCGGCTTCACCGGCGTACTGCATACTCACAGTCGACGCAGAGAATACCATCCACATCTGCACTTCATTATCCCTGCAGGGAGCTACCACTCTGGCAAGCGGCAATGGCGTAAGTGTAAAACCCATTACTTATTTAACGCCTTTAATCTTGCCAAGGTGTGGCGAGCACGTTTACAGGCTTATCTGAGTGACACGCTTCAGCTTAAACTGCCACATCAATCTCCCTCAAAATGGGTGGTCGATTGTCAGTTCGTCGGTAAAGGCGAACATGCACTGCAATATCTGTCGCGCTACCTTTATCGGGGCGTTTTACCCGACAGCAGTATTTGTCATCATGTTGATAATCAGGTGAGTTTTACCTATCAAGACAGTCAGACTCGCTGCCAACAAGTACGCAGCTTGCCCGCCGTCGAATTTCTGTGGTTGATATTACAACATGTGTTACCCAAAGGATTACGGCGAGTACGAGACTATGGCTTACTGCGAGGCAACGCCAAAACGCTACGGCAACAAATCCAACTGATGCTAGCTGTCGCAGGAGCCACTTTCCCCGTATTACCAGAGGTCAAACGTGCCTTAGCCGTGCGCTATTGCCCTTGTTGCCATCAAGCTATGCATTTTATGGGCGTTCATATGCGTCATCGACCGACAGGGGCTAATATCACCGCTTAAGGCGAGAAGTATAAGGATAACGGGTTAACCAAACAAAATGAGGACTCGATAAAGGCTTGATAAAAAAGTGATAAAAATATTAGCTCGTTCGCTAAGGGCGGGTCATGTCTGCAAAAAGTTTCTTTCAAAGTACGACCTTAGCACCCTCAAATTCTCAATCCGCTATTTGCATAATAAAGTGTCAACAACCAGCATCGGGCTTGTTCAACACTTGGGATAGGTCGCGGCTACGCGCGGCCTATCCTTATTTGTTAGCTGCGCTCTTCAAATTGTTCGACAGTTTCCTGCCCTAAAAATGCATAACGAGACCTTAAAGCTTCTTTACCATATTCACCACGCAACGGGTACAGTGTTTGAGCCTGTTGTTCATCAATTTGACCAGTGCAGTGTTCAATAACATTACTAATTAGGTACGGATGAGATAGACCTTTTAAAGTATAAGAATGCCAAATCGCTTGTTGTTGCAAACCACTTTGACGATGTCCGTTTTCCCAATAACGAATAAAAATGTCCTCTCCAATAGCGACACAGTTAATACAGCCAAGAGGATCACTACCAGTAATAGATTGGAGTTCAGTTAGCACATCTTGGTCTGTCAAACGCCCTTTATTGTATATGAAAAGACCAGCCCAGCAATTCTGATTAGTAGAGCGGATATCTCGAATCTGGCGACTCAGTTTCTCAATTACATCTCGAAGCTTCTTCCCTCTAGATAGCTTTGTCTTCACTTCAATAATCGCAGTTACACTGCTTGCAGTGACAAAGTGTAACTCTCCTTTTTTATATAATGTCGGAGAGGACTTAGGTGTAATCAAAATATCAATTTGTCCTGAGCTCGTTTCGTCTGCTGGGTAACAAATAAACCCAGTGCCAACTCTAAATGTCTCGGGTAATACATTTGCAATCGCCTCTCTCAACAATTGCTCCTTATGTTCTCCGTCTGTTAGCCAATGCTCCTTACCAATAAGTTCTCTTATTCTGTTCTCTTCAACCTTCAAACTCTTACCAATTGAAAGCTGATAACTCGTAAAATCTTGTCTGATCGTCATAAATTTCTCAAATCTATCAATGTAGCAGCTAACGCCCAGCGTTGGCTGTCGCTCTGCCGCTGATTGTTAGTTGCCTCCACTGCGGAAGACTTGGATTCGTTGCTTTGCTGACTCCAAGGCCCCAGCCTCCCACACATCTACTCTACTTCCTTTTGCACTATAGTTTTCTAAGAAATTTTTAGCGAAATGCCACGGGTGATAATTCCAGCCGTTATCTTTAGCGTTTCTAGAATTACGAATCCAAAGATCCCATATAGCAATTTCAATAGTTTCAGAAAGATGGAGTTCATTGACGACGTATGCCTTCCAATCGCCGTTCGTAGATGAAAAGAAACTTGGATGCTTCTCAGAGAATTCTACCAGGGCAACTGATTCTTCAGGAAGATACCCAAGAACAGAGAGTACATAAAGCTCAAAGAAATAGTCCATTGGTCGCTTCGCGTGGTAGTACGGTGCTAACGTGAGCATTATCTCCTCATACGAAGCTGGATAGTCCGGCATAGTCGGCGGTACATATTTCTCTTGTTCCAATTTCAACTCCTTTGCTCCGGCAAATCCACTAAGACTAAGTGAAACTACAACACATAGAACTCTTATTAAGAGCATCAAACTTCCCAAGCAACTAACGCCCCAAACAATGGCGCGCAGAATGCGCGTCCAATTGCTTTGGCTTGTTATAAGTGCTTATAAAGTGAATGTTTTTTTCTAAAATACGGCTATCCCGTTATGAGTTAACTTGCCAAAGTCACTGCGATGGTACCCAACTTGTGAAATATTTTTAATATAGACGTCATACCTTTTTAAACCCGAGCCTGTAGCCCCAGAATGGATTAGTTTATCAAGTACACCTTCAGCGCGACGTTCAAACCCTTTTGTATTGCACAAAATAACAACCTTATCACCCAGTTTTAAGATTGCTACTTTAGCCTTGGATATTGCAAACCCCTGTCCAATACCAGTTGAACAACAAATTGAAAATGATTTTTTCTGGTTTGCAGCGACTTCTTCTTCAGGGTGATGAATAACTAAGGTTGTCATTGCTTCTCTCTGTTTAGTGTAATTAAAGTTTACAGTGTACTTATAACATTTTATTAGTGCGCATGCGCGTTTACCTCATTAGACCAGTAAAAACGCGCATCATTAACTGTTTGTATTGCAAAGAACTTATCAGCTTTTTATCTAATACACCATCCGGAAAAACGCGCATGCGCGTTTTCCAAACCTATTAACTAATTTTGGGAAAGTTTATGCGGATGATTTTTAAGGGTTTTATAAATTTTAGGCGAGATAAACGCGCAAACTAATGAGTGTAAAAACACTCAAAAGCATCTAAATTTAAATACGACTGTATACCCATACATTGTTAGTCGCTTTACGGTAGGGCCAAACATTGGGTAAATAGGTGAGATTTTGTAGGGCAATTCATTCGTCAGTTTTCAATTCACTAAATGAATGCTAGCCAGCTTTGGGATAATAGCTTTTTAGCAGAACTGGCAGCGAGAGGGTTAGTTAGGATTGGCATTATTACAGAAGTGACCGTAGGTGGCATGAATGCCACCGTCGAGCCCTCAGGGAAGCTTATTTTAAAAACAATAGGCTGCGTGTCGCTGGAGCAATATTGCCAATCGACACTGCACATATTGTGAATCTTTTTCGAAACTAACTTTGATGAATTGAAGCTTCAACCTAGTCCGGTTTAAACACGCCGATCACAGCGCCGGTGGCTTTTTCTGTCACCTTTTCATCGGTTTGCTGTTCACGGTAATCGCACTCTGTACATTCAACGGTTTCGATGCCGTTTTCCTTGTAGAGTAAAATGCTGTCTTTAGCGCTGCATTTTGGGCACTTAGCACCGGCTACGAAACGCTTTTTGATTTTAGTGTTTGTCATAATAGATAAAGGACCAGATAGCAGGGCCAAGGGACTCGGCCGAAGAAATTGGCGCTATTTTGCCACACTGATGATTGAATACCAGCGTTACCTGAAAGTATGAGGCCTTAGGTCGATGTGATGCGATTCGCTAAAGATCATCCTGAAAAGTCGAATAATTGTCCGAGTTATCGGGTCAGGCTGTGGTTTGAAACTAGGTTGTACGCTATTATCTGTGCCCTGACGAATTCACGTTCTAACCAAGTTGTAGTCAATGATCAGCATCAACCAAGCGCAATTAATCCGTGGCAGCAAAACCCTGCTAGATGAGACCTCTCTGACGATTTATCCCGGCCATAAGGTCGGTTTAGTCGGTGCTAACGGCACAGGCAAATCCTCACTGCTCGCATTAATTTTAGGTCACTTAAGCCTAGATAAAGGTGAATTTAGTCTGCCTTCTGGCTGGCAAATTGCCACTGTGGCCCAAGAAACCCCTGCGCTCGACGTCTCGGCACTGGAATATGTGATCGATGGCGATAGCGAATATCGTCAATTAGAAGCCCTATTACACAAGGCCCAAGAAGATAACGACGGCAATGCCATCGCACTGTTACACGGCAAAATCGACGCTATCGGTGGTTATGCGATTCATTCGCGCGCGGGTTCATTGTTAGCGGGTCTGGGCTTTAGTGAAGCCGATCAAAGCAATCCAGTCAAAAGCTTTTCGGGCGGTTGGCGTATGCGCCTCAACTTAGCCCAAGCGCTACTGTGCCGCTCTGACTTATTGCTCCTCGACGAACCCACCAACCACTTAGACTTAGATACCATGTACTGGCTCGAAGGTTGGATTAAGTCCTATCAAGGCACGCTGATTTTAATCAGCCATGATAGGGACTTTATCGATGAAATCGTTGATGAAATCGTCCACGTTGAAAATCAAAAACTCAATTTCTACAAAGGCAATTACAGTGCCTTTGAGCGCATTCGTGCCGAACGTATGTCGCAACAACAGGTTGCCTTCGAACGCCAACAAAAAGAACGTGCACACATGCAGTCCTTCGTTGACCGTTTCCGTTACAAAGCCAGTAAAGCCAAACAAGCGCAGAGCCGCTTAAAGGCACTAGAGCGCATGACTGAGTTGTTGCCGTCTCAAGCCGATAGCCCATTTTATATGGAGTTTCGTGCTCCAGAAGCCCTGCCCAATCCACTGATTAAGATGGAGCAAGTTGCGATCGGCTATAGCGATAAGCCAATCCTGAGCAAGGTGCATTTAAACTTAGTGCCGGGTGCGCGCATTGGTTTGCTCGGCCGTAACGGCGCAGGTAAATCGACATTAATCAAGCTGTTATCGGGTCAGTTATCGCCAATGACAGGTTTGTATGAACCTAATCCTGGCGTCAATATCGGTTACTTTGCCCAGCATCAAATCGAATTTTTGCGCCTCGACGATACGCCGATGCAGCATTTAGTGCGTCTGGCGCCCAATGCCCGCGAACAAGAGTTGCGTAACTTCTTAGGCGGTTTTGGTTTTAATGGCGATATGGCGCTCTCACCTGTGCGGCCCTTTTCTGGCGGCGAGAAAGCCCGTTTAGTGTTAGCGCTATTAGTTTGGCAACGCCCTAACCTATTGCTGCTCGATGAACCCACCAACCATTTAGACTTAGAGATGCGCCACGCCCTGACAATGGCATTGCAAACCTTTGAAGGTGCTATGGTTGTCGTCTCGCATGATAGGCATTTACTGCGTTTAACCTGTAGTGATTACTATTTGGTGGATCAAGGTGAAGTGCGCGCTTTTGATGGCGACTTAGACGATTATCACCAATGGTTGCTCGATGCGGCGAAAGCCAACTCGAATCAAAGCAGCACCAGCGATGAGATCAAACCTGCCGCCGATAAAAAGCAGCAAAAACGCCTCGAGGCCGAGATCCGCCAAAAGGTATCGCCGCTCAAGCGCAAACAAACTAAGTTAGAAACCGAACAGCAAAAGCTGAGCGAACGCCTCGCCGAGCTAGAACACTTGCTGGCCGATAGCGAATTGTATGATCAAGATAACAAAGCCAAGCTAACCTCAGTACTAACCGAGCGAACGAGCTTGACGCAAACCTTAGAAGACAGTGAAATGCAATGGCTCGAGTTGCAAGAAGAGATAGATGCAATGGAACTTGAGGTCATGGAGCAACAATAACTCCAGCGTTCTTTTAAATAAAAGTCAGTAGCAGCGGCAATACAAGGAAATAGTATGGCGGTTTTAACCCAGTTCGACAGTCAACTCTGGCAATGGTGTGATATGAGCTATGCGCAAAACAAAGCGCTCTGTCTCGAATTGCAAAATAGCTGTCAGGTGAACGTCAATCTACTGCTACTGGCGCAATATTTAGATATCACTATGGATGTGTCTGGGCCGCAGCAATACAGCACAGACCAATGGCAATCGCTGATGAGCGCTGTGGGTGAATGGGATGAAAGATTTCTAATGCCCTACCGCAAATTACGTAAACTCGCTAAGTCCAGCCTAAATGAGCAAGAGTATCAGCAGATGCTCGCCGTTGAGCTAATGATGGAACGTAAAGCGCAGCGAACCATCTTGAATAAACTCAATGAACTCAGCCCAAGCGGCCAAGCAACAAATCTCGTGAGCTACTTAAGCCTGTTTGGACTCAGTGACATGGACGCCAACGAAATCGGCCTCATCGCGCCCTGATCTAATCCAAACAAATCACGTTAAATCGAGCACAGCTAAGTTAGATCGAGCTCAATCAAATTAACACTATGACCATCTGAGCCGCTAAAAGCTGCGGCCTTGTGGATAGCGTTGACAGTTATCCTCAATCACCAACCAGTTCAGCTGGCTCTCAGTGTAAATATGGTACTTGGGCTGAACTTGGTTAGCGTCGTCCAGACTCGCTATGCTCAAGGTCGAGTAATCGGGATATTGAAGATGTCGGTAAGTTAATGATGTACCGCATTTATCACAAAATCCACGGCGAATAAGCTCGGACGATGCGAACTCAGTCACCCGACCTTTAAGCCAAATAACTTGCGTTATCTTGAAGTCCATCCAAGCCCCAAATGCAGAGCCCGTGCTTTTTTGGCACGAACGGCAGTGGCAATAATCCGCATCGAAGGGTTCACCTTCAATCTGATAACGAATCGCCCCGCACAAGCAGCCACCTTCCCGTAATGTATTTTTAGGCATACACACTCCCATTTCCGACTACCCGCACGCTCCCTTGAGTAGCGCTTCATCTCGATAAAATAAACCGCTGCGATTTACCTTATCGACATTGAACCGCTACAAAAGAACGTTAATTAAGCATCGATTTCTTGCTGTAACTTTTCCAGCTCATCCAAAATATGCAGAAATTTTTGGCCAAACTCAGTCACTTGATACTCGACACGCGGCGGCAGCTCGTTATAAATGACCTTATCTAAGATGCCAAATTCTATGTTCTTTTTTAAACATTGATTCAATACCTTAGTGGAGAGCCCCTCAACGCAGCGCACCATTTCCCCCGGTCTTTGTACCCCACTGGCCAACAGCTGATAAACCGTTAATGACCACTTACAGCCATAAATCGTCTCGACCATACGCGCTGAACGCTCAGGGGGCGATTTGCGTGAAATAAATTTTTCATTGTTATTCATAAAGATGTACCAAAAAGTACCTGCCTTACCTATTTGTACTTACTGTTCAAACAGTTATTGAGTTCTTAAGATTACCACCTTGATAATACTTAGGAGTAGAAAATGCAATTTAATACCTCAAATCTCGCCATTATTGTCGGTGGTAGCAGCGGCATAGGTTTCGAAACGGCCAAACAACTGACCGAACAAGGCGTATCAGTGCTCATCGTCGGCAATCAGCAAGATAAACTCACCGCAGCCGTTGCTGCAATCAAACATGCCCATCCAGCAGCCGAGTTACGCGTCGACGGTTTTCAAGCCAACCTTTACCAAGCTGCGGATGTTAATCGGTTGGTTGCGCACATCACCCAGCTTAAGCAAAAGGTTGGCTACCTCGTCAATGCAGCGGGCTATTTCAATCCCAAATCCTTTATCGATCATTCAGAGGCTGATTACGATCTCTACATGGCGTTAAATAAAGCCCTGTTCAGGATCACCCAAGCCGTAACCCACAAGATGATCGATGCGGGCGGTGGTAGTATAGTGAACATAGGTTCTATGTGGGCAAAACAAGCGGTTAAAGCCACACCTTCATCGGCCTATTCCATGGCCAAAGCCGGATTACACGCATTAACCCAGCACTTAGCGATGGAACTGGCGGACAAGCATATTCGCGTCAACGCGGTTTCACCCGCCGTGGTGAATACGCCCATCTATAACGCTTTTATCCCTGAGGCAGAGCTAGACCAAGTGATTGAAAGCTTCAACGCTTTTCACCCGATTGGTCGAGTCGGCATGCCAGCCGATGTGGCGAACAGCATTTGTTTTCTTTTATCCGATGACACCAGCTGGGTGACTGGCGCGATTTGGGATGTTGATGGCGGCGTGATGGCTGGACGCAACTAATATTGCAGACAAAGCGAGTATGCTAGTGCGTAACGGTGTGCTTACTCAATTAGCACACTGTTAGCGCAGTAAGACGCAACGAACACAGTAAACAATCATAATTCTAAGTTAAGGTTAAATAATGTCTAACACTATGCTCAATATGAACTTTAGCGAACGTGTCGTTATTGATACACAGCAGCAACCATGGTTGCCAAGTCCTGCTCAAGGCGTTTGGCGCAAACCACTCGAACGGGAGGCTAAAGAGTCAGGACACACTAGCAGCATAGTGAAATATGACGCGTGCTCGCAGTTTGCGACCCACCCGCATCCGCTGGGCGAGGAAATCTTTGTGCTCGAGGGGGTATTTTCCGATGAAAACGGCGATTACCCCGCGGGCAGTTATCTTCGCCATCCGCCAGGGAGCCAACACGCGCCGTTTAGCCAAGAAGGCTGCGTTATTTTAGTCAAACTCAATCAATTCAATCCGCGAGATCTTGATGTGGTCAAGATTAATACTCAGCAGACTCCTTGGTTACAAGGCATAGGCGGCTTGCAAGTGATGCCGCTACATGAATTCGAGCATGAACATACCGCGTTAGTGAAATGGCCTAAAGGTGAAACCTTTCAACCCCATCGGCATTTTGGCGGCGAAGAAATATTGGTGTTATCGGGCAAGTTTCAAGATGATCAAGGGGAATATCCGCGCCACACTTGGATACGCAGTCCGCACATGAGCGGTCATTTTCCTTTTGTCGAAGAGGAAACCATTATCTTAGTGAAAACAGGACATTTACCCATTAGCACCATTCAGCCCTAAGCCACGGCGAGCATTGTCTTAGGCAACATATGCTGCAGCATACGTTTCTGCAGCTGAGCCTTCTACATCAGAATTATCGGCTTAGGTAACATCACCCTTTACCGTCGGTGAGCTTTTGCGCGAGTGCAGTGGCATTACGTGCTGTGATGCCATAAATCGACAGCTGCGGGTTAGCGCCAAGGCTGGTCGGGAAGATAGACCCATCCATTACAGACAGATTTTCTAAATAGTGCGACTGACCATAGCTGTTGACCATAGAAAGCTTTTCATCTTCGCCGAAGGGACAACCGCCCATCACATGGGCCGATGCGACGATAGTACGCAGTGGCGCGAGTGACATCTGCGCAATGCTCTCTTTGGCGTCCTTCCACGAAGATAAGTAAGGCATGCCATCGCTGATCGGCAACACTTTTAAGGCGCCCGCCGAGAATTGTAACTCCGCCATACTGGCAAAAGCGCGTCTCGCGGCCCGCCAAAAGGCATCGGTCAGCGGATAATCTAGGGTAAATCCCTTAGGGGTTAAGTGCACTTCACCGCCCTGACTGTCGGGATGATAACCATCGCGGATCAAGGCAATAGTCACTTGCAACTGATTGAACTGCGCCATTAACTCGGCATGACTCGCGCCATAACCTAAGGTTTTAGAGGCGATTAAAATCGGATGCACCGGTGGCACTTCGAGTTTATAACCGAGCTCACCATCGGCGTCATTCTTCCACACAAACTCATCGGAATAGATAGATTGCGGCGCGCCGCTATGGCCATTGATCGAATCGGCAAACACGCCGCCGGATAACAAAGTCGGATGTAAAAAAGTGCGTTTACCCAAAAGTTTGTGGGGATCGGGCACCTGCGAGCGCATCAAAATCGTCGGCGTATGGAGAGCGCCCGCACTCAAAATATAATGTTTAGCCTTAAATAACAGCTCAACGTCAGTGGGTCGTAAATTCACATCCAACGCCTGCGCCTTTAACGCAAACACTTGGCCATTATGGTGCTCAATCTTAGTCACTTTAGCGCGACTGATCAGCTGTGCGCCTTTCTCAAGTGCCGAGGGAATCGTGGTGACTAACATAGATTGCTTCGCATTGACCGGACAGCCCATGCCGCAATAGCCGGTATTCCAACAACCCGCCACATTGCGTTTAATGACTGTGTATTCCCAACCAAGATTGATACAACCTTGCTTCAGGGCGGCATTATTGCGATTAGGCTCATAGTTCCATTCATGGATATTAAGCCGCTGCTCCATTTGCTCAAACCAAGGGTCTAAGCTCTCGCGATTAAGCCCTGCAACCGACTTATGTTGCGCCCAAAAAGCTAACGCTTCGGTCGGCGTGCGAATAGAAGTGGTCCAGTTAACTGTGGTTGAGCCACCGACTGCGCGGCCTTGAAAAATCCCAATCGCCTTGTCGGCGGTTTTCATCGCCGCGGCTTGTTGATACAAGTTGGGATAAGCGACCCGCTCTTCCATATTAAAATCGCTGGAGGATTTTAGCGGCCCCGCCTCAATCATGATCACGCTTAGCCCTGCTTGGGTGAGGATTTCGGCCGCCACACCGCCGCCAGCACCTGTGCCGACAATAATAACATCGGCTTCAAACTGTTGGTTTTCTTGCAATTGGCTCGCGTCGGTATGTAACCAACCTGAGTTTAAACCATTCACTATGGGATCTATGACTGCCAACTTGAGTGCTCCACTGTCGCGGGTAAGATGCTTATTATTGGACGTTTTATTCGGTTACAAACGGGCGAGCTATTTGAACAGTTCAGGTTTGGCATAATGCAGGCGGCTCCAGTGTTCAGGGCAAGCGTAGTAACTGGCCATCACTAATTCCCGCAATCCGAGATAAGCCGTTTGTAACAGCGCAAAATAACTGTGGCGCCAGGTTTCTAACATATCAGTTAACTCGGCGGGAGAGCGCATCAATAGCGGCGTCATGCTCGAGGTGAGTACCAGTAAGCCGAGGCGATTTTCGAGCATATCGAGCAGTTCAAATAACTCGGTTTGCTGCTCCTCGGGTAGCACAGAAATTGACTGTTTGATGGCATCTAAAGTGCGATTTTGCGCCGCAAGCTTGTGGGTTGCCACATCGGGCAAAGCACCGTCGAGCATCACAGGTAAAAGCACGCTAAACAATAAGCGATAATCTTTGCCTTCGCTGTCCTCGGGCAAACTAAACTCAGGAGAATAAAGATTGACCCCTAAGGCTAACGCCGCCGTACCGGCAAACGCGCCCATCAAAAAGGTTCGTCGCTTCATCTCTATCTCCTAAATATCAATCTAAATGTCGGCCTAAATATCAGCATAAAAAACAATTGTGCTACACTGCCCACGCGTTTATATCTAAGCGACTTCAGAATAAGAATTTCAGCATTTTGAGGTCGCTTGGGTATAAATTAAACACACGTTTTAATTTTCAGCAATAGCCGATACCAAGATAAACATCCATGCCAAATTCTTTTATGCCACCTTGGTGGGCCAAGAGCCCCCATGTACAAACGATTTTACCCGTATTCACTAAAGTGGCCAAACCAGCATTACAGCGGCAGCGCTTAGAGTTACCCGATGGCGATTTCATCGATTTAGATTGGCAGGATGTTCCGCAGTCAGGCAAACCGATAGTGGTGATCATCCACGGCTTAGAAGGAAGTGCTCAGTCCCATTATGCAAGACGGATACTGCAAGCCTGCAAAGAACAGCAACTCGCAGCCGTGGTGCACCATCACAGAAGTTGTTCGGGTGAGGCCAATCGCCTCGCGCGCAGTTATCACAGTGGTGACACGGACGATTTACAGTTTAGTCTATCGACACTGAAAAGCGCGTATCCGCAATCGCCATTATTCGCCGTAGGTTACAGCTTAGGCGGCAATGTGCTGACTAAGTATCAGGGCGAATATCAGGATGACAGTTTATTAGCCCGCGCAGTGGTTGTCTCGGCGCCGCTGCAATTGTCCGCCTGCGCAAAACGTTTAGAAAATGGTTTTTCGAAAGTATATCAAAGCTATTTAATCAAACAGTTACAGCAAAAAATCAGCCATAAATTAAACGATCCTGACTTAGCCATCTCTATGCCGCTGAGCCAGTTGCAGGTCGACCGTTTAAATACCTTCTATGATTTTGACGATAAAGTCACAGCGCCATTGCACGGCTTTGACGGCGTCGACGATTACTATACGCGTGCCAGTGGTTTACCCTTTGTCAGCCGCATTACTAAACCGACGCTTATCATACATGCTAAGGACGATCCCTTTATGACCGATGAAGTGATCCCCCAGCAAAACCAATTATCGGGTTATGTAGAATACGAACTGCATCCCTATGGCGGTCATGTTGGCTTTATCGAAGGCGGTACACCTTGGAAACCGCGCTTCTATCTTGAGCGACGGATTTTACACTTTTTACTCGGCGATCAAAGTGTTGACCCACTTAGCGTAGACCCCATCAACGGCGACAATATTCCCCAAGGAAGCACCGATGCTCATTCCCTATGAAACCCTGTTACAACTCCCGCAGGAAACGCTCGCCAATTTGATCCGCGAATATCTCTTCGGTCAAGTGGAGGATGGCAGCTTTGCCAGTCTTGATGAGCAGGAACTGGCGCAGGCGATAGTCCAATGTCAACAAGCACTTAAACAAGGTAAGCTGAAATTAGAGTACAGTGAAGACGATGAGTCCTTCGCGATACGCTCGGCGGATCAAATAGCACAGCAGCAAGATTGACCAGTCCTACCTCTGTACCGTATAAATAGTACTCGCGTTTTTATCGCTTCCCCATAAGCGGCTCTTTTGGTTCCTAGCTAGGTAGAAAAAATGTCAGCAAAACATCCCATTATTGCAGTTACAGGCTCATCAGGCGCGGGAACCACCACGACTACCACCGCCTTTAGCCATATTTTTCGCCAACTAGGGATTAACGCCGCCTTTGTCGAAGGCGACAGCTTTCATCATTTTACCCGCGCTGAAATGGAAGTGATGATCCGCAAATCCCAAGCTGAAAACCGCAACCTCAGCTATTTTGGCCCAGAGGCCAATAACTTTGCCCGCTTGGAACAATGCTTTCGCGATTACAGCGCCACAGGCCAAGGTGAAACCCGCAGCTATTTACACACCTTCGATGAGGCCGTGCCTTTTAACCAGATGCCCGGCACTTTTACCCAATGGCGACCCTTGCCAGAAAATACCGACATGCTTTACTACGAAGGCCTGCATGGCGGCGTGGTTACCGGTGATGCCAATGTCGCCCAGCATGTCGATCTATTGATCGGCATGGTGCCCATAGTCAACTTAGAATGGATCCAAAAAATTATCCGTGACACATCGGAGCGCGGCCACAGCCGTGAAAAAGTCATGGGCTCGATTGTGCGCAGTATGGATGACTATATTAAGCACATGACGCCGCAGTTCTCCCGCACTCACATTAACTTTCAGCGGGTGCCAACGGTCGATACCTCTAACCCCTTTAGCGCCAAAGATATTCCGAGCTTAGACGAGAGCTTTGTGGTAATCCGTTTTCGCGGTATCAATAATGTCGATTTTCCCTATTACCTCAATATGATCCAAGGATCATTTATGTCAAGGGTTAACACCTTAGTGGTTCCCGGCGGTAAAATGTCACTGGCCATGGAGCTTATCCTCACGCCTTTGATTAAAGATTTGATGGAAAAACGCCAGCAACTCAATACTCCAGAAGCGAACTAAACCCTAGCGGATTGAGGGCGGGTTTGACTAAAGGCTAAGGAAATAAAGTCTTTTTTTGCAATAGATTAAGTTTGATTTAAGCCATTAGCGCTAATCTTGTCGACATCGGGATTTCAGGCGAAAGAACGATAGTTGGCATACTCTTGGGAGTTAATTCCCCCATCTTGATCTGTTGATTCCCTTGAGTATGTCAGCAACCTCTTATGAAGAATTAATTCCACATCCATTTATTCCCTTCGGTTCGCCAGCAACCTCTTAATAAACAGTTAACTCCATACCTGTGCTTGAGTCAGTCTGCATTTTGAACTGGTTTTCTACGCACGAGATTCTTGTACATCACCATGCACTCTAAGGCTATGCCTCTGGGCGAGCAGTAGATGGATTCCTCTTCTAAACCTTCACCACCAAAACCGCAGTGGCGATAGAAATCCACCGCATTCAAAGTCGATTCCAACCTCAGCTGGGCAATACCTTGATTAAAAGCCATGGTTTCAATAAATTGCAGTAGCACTTTACCGACCCCAAGCCCCATAGTATCGGGGGAGACAAACAGCGCTTCTAACTGTGCGTAGGGTTCATCCAACATTACCATACCGACCACTATCTTAAGCGGCGGCTCGTCATTGGATTGTTCTGCCACATAAAAATGTGCATCGACGATACGACTAAATTGCTCGGTCAGTTCACCTTCGGTCCAAATAATCAGATCGCCCGCATCATAAAATCCGGCGCAGCCTTTATTGATGGCCGCATTGCGGATATCCCAGCAGGCCTGAGCATCTGCTTTCGTTGCTTTTCGTATAGTTATCATCATGTTTCCCGATTAAAAACGCTCAGCCATAACATGCCATGAAGCCGCTGAAACGCCAAGTAAACTATCGGCCTAGTATTTCACCCAATAAAAAACCGCCCGTAGGCGGTTTTAATCCAGTCTGCAGAACCTTAATGGATCTTAGCTAACTTATCTGACTTAAGTCTTAGAGCTAAGTGTAGAGCTAGGTTTAGCCTTTAATCAATTCACTAATAGTCAATACGCCATGGGTCGTTGCACCCGCGCCCCACATGGCAGAAGCTGAATCTTCAAAAGCGCCCGCTAAATCAACGTGCAACCATTTAGCTTCTGGTGAAACAAAGCGCCATAGGAAACCAGCCGCATTAGAAGCACCACCTGCACCACCGCCTTTCATTGCGCGGCTGTTGGCTGTGTCAGCATAGGCTGATGGACACATTTCTTTGTGCCAAGGATCCAGCGGCAACGGCCATACACGCTCGGCAACACTCGTGGCTTTTTGCTGGGCCAGTTGCAACACATCAGTCTGTGGCGAGAAAATCGCGTTGTAGTTAGAACCCACTGCCATCACAGCGGCGCCTGTAAGGGTCGCTGCATCGATAATAAAAGGAGCGCCTGTCGCAGAAGCGGCTTGCAGACCATCTGCCAACACTAAGCGCCCTTCCGCATCTGTGTTCACCACTTCAACTGTTACACCATTTTTGTAGGTCAGAATATCACCTAACTTATAAGCACGGCCGCTGATCAAGTTTTCAGCGCAACATAAGAAGAGTTTAACCCGTTTGTTTAGGCCAGATTTAATTGCTAAACCAAGCGCTGCAGTCACAGTCGCCGCGCCGCCCATGTCGCATTTCATGCCTAACATGCCTTCAGAGGCTTTGATGCTGTAACCGCCAGAATCAAAGGTAATCCCTTTACCCACAAGCGCCACAGACACGGGTGCATCGGCGGCTAATGGGTTGAAGTCTAACTCTAACATTGCCGGTGGACGCTCACTACCGCGGCCGACTGCATGGATACCAATCCACAGTTCTTCGAGCAGCGCTTCACCTTCGATAATCCGATAACTCACCTTGTTGCCACCGATTTCAGCCAACCATTTCGCCGCTTGTTGGGCAAGCTTCACCGGCGACAGGTTTTCAGGCGTATCGTTGATCAGTTGACGGGCAAAGGTTGCCACATCGAGTCGACGTTGCAATTCAGCTTGTACAGCTTCATCACCACACCAGTGGACTTGATAACCAGGTTTTGCCGTCGCGAAACCTTGGGCAAACACCCACTGGCTATTGAGATCCCAAAGCTGCCCGGCTAATACCACACAGCTAATGCCTTGACTGCGCAGTTTACGGGCCGCCATTTGAATTTGACGCAGCTCATCGCCACCCGCTAAATGAATTTGCGCACCGTCGGCAGTATAAGTCACATCAGCTTTGCCCCAGTGGGCGGCCGGCGCTTCTTTGGTTAATTGCACTTTCATTAATTCAGTTACTTTTAGTTCACTCATTAGGGATCCTTATTTTTCGATTCGTTTTAGAACAATCAATCAGCAATCAGAACAAACTTTATGGCGGCAGTTTACTGCTAGCAGGCGATGACGCAAAGCGATTGGCTGAAGTTACTCAGGTAAAATCTGTAAACATTTGCGAAATTTGCTAGGCTTTGCGGCCTAGAACAGCCGATATAGGTCTACCGATGGAATTTACTCCGCCACTACAACAGGGCATTTTACTGCGCCGCTATAAACGTTTTCTGGCCGATGTGCAGTTAAGCGACGGCAGTGAGATCACTCTGCATTGCCCCAATACGGGTTCTATGCGTAATTGCCTGTATCCCGGTGAAACCGTATGGTTTTCTACCTCTGATAACCCTAAACGTAAGTATGCCCATACATGGGAACTGATGACCACGCCAGATGCTGGCCTAATCGGAATCCACTCGGGTCAAGCGAACACCTTAGCCGAAGAAGCCATCAATAAAGGTATCATCAAGGAGCTCACAGGTTATGACAGCCTAAGCCGTGAAGTTAAATATGGTGATGAAAATAGCCGCATCGACATCCTGCTACAGGGTGCTCAAAAACCCGCCTGTTATATAGAAGTCAAAAGTTGTACTTTGCTCGAGGATGGCCAAGGTTATTTTCCTGATGCGGTGAGTCTTCGAGGTCAAAAACATTTACGTGAATTGATGCACATGGTCAGTCAAGGCCACAGAGCCGTATTGCTGTTTGTGGTGCAGCACAGTGACATATTCAGTGTTGCTCCCGCAGCACATATCGACCCTGAATATGCTAAGTTACTGAAAAAAGCAGTGTTAGCTGGAGTGGAAGTCCTTGCCTATCGCTGTGAAATGTCCCCGACTGAGATTCACCTAGCCCAAGCCTGTGTTGTCCGAGTATGATGTTAAGGCTGAGTTAAATTTGATTTCATTTGAATTAGCGAACATAGTCAAAAAATTCAATCAAAGCAGAATGAAAAGTTTGCCTCGATGTGAAGATTCTGCTATAGATAGCGGCCGTTCTTAAGGACGCCCTACAAACGCAAATGATTACAGGAGATGCGTTATGCCTGAAGGCACCAAAAAACTTGGCGTACTCGCTATCGCAGGTGTAAATCCTTACCAGGAAAAACCGGGTGAGGAGTATATGAACGCTAAGCAACTGGGTCACTTCAAGACAATTCTTGAAGCTTGGCGCAATCAGTTGCGTGAAGAGGTCGACCGTACTCTTAGCCACATGCAGGACGAAGCAGCAAACTTTCCCGATCCTGTTGACCGTGCAGCACAAGAAGAAGAGTTCAGCCTCGAACTTCGTGCTCGC
Organism: Shewanella septentrionalis; assembly: GCF_025370265.1. Classification (NCBI taxonomy): domain Bacteria; kingdom Pseudomonadati; phylum Pseudomonadota; class Gammaproteobacteria; order Alteromonadales; family Shewanellaceae; genus Shewanella; species Shewanella septentrionalis. The sequence goes on from NZ_JAMTCC010000033.1 coordinate 17,597, forward strand.
GATAGAGAACGTAAGCTGATCAAAAAAATCGAAAAAACACTGCAAAAAATTGAAGAAGACGACTTCGGCTTCTGTGATTCTTGCGGTATCGAAATCGGCATCCGCCGCCTCGAAGCGCGTCCAACAGCCGATCAATGTATCGACTGTAAAACGCTTGCAGAGATCAAAGAGAAACAAATGGCTGGTTAATCAAGCATACTGGGCGGGGATTTCCCCGCCTATTTGTTTCTAACAACGCCTTGACTCTTCGAGTTGAAGCCAAGCTCACTCCAATTTACCCCGATTCGCTTTTATCCTTGTATCCCTCTAAAATACGCCCACTTTGACTGACACTAGCTGCTAACTCAGTACTATGGCGACTTTATCTTCTCCAACTTCAACTCATCGCCCCTATGTCGGCCGTTTTGCGCCTTCGCCTTCGGGTGCCTTGCACTTTGGCTCGCTTATCGCCGCCCTTGGCAGTTATCTGCGTGCGCGCTCGCAACAGGGTAAATGGTTAATTCGTATTGAAGACATCGATCCTCCGCGGGAAGTCAAAGGCGCGGCCGATGATATCTTGCGCACCTTAGAAGCCTATGGATTTGAGTGGGATGATGTGCCTCTGTATCAGAGCCAGCGCACTGCGGCCTATCAAGCACAAATTGATTCGCTGCTCGCCCAAGATAAAGCCTATTTCTGCCAATGTAGTCGCAAGCAAATTCAAGCCATGGGCGGCGTTTACGATGGCCGCTGTCACCGCTTGCCACAAACCCAAGCTGCAAATGTGGTTAAGTCGGGGGCGGTGCGGATAGTTAATACCGCGCAAGTGCAACAATTTGACGATAACCTCATGGGGCATATTTGCGTCGATAGCCATTTTGCCGCCGAGGATTTCATCATCAAACGCAGCGATGGCCTGTACGCCTATCAATTGGCCGTGGTGCTCGACGATGCTTATCAAGGGATCACTGAAGTGGTTAGAGGCTGTGACTTAATCGAAGCCAGCTGTCGTCAACTGAGTTTGTATCAGAACTTTGGCTTGGCTGCACCGCAATGGTTGCACTTGCCACTCGCCTGTTTAAGTCAGGGATTTAAACTCTCCAAACAGAATCATGCGCAGGCGATTGATACGCTTCATCCGCAGTCGAGCCTCAATGCGGCGCTGGCATTTTTAGGTCAACAACCTGTTGAGACCCAAGGTTCTGTGGCGCAAATGCTCGTTCAAGCCGTGGATCAGTTTCAATTATCCACTATACCGCAACAATCTGAGATACTGATCGAGCCCTGATATACTCATTAGGCTGCATTTGGTATATGATAGCCGCCAGATTTTTAATCAAATAACAGATCATATTTCGAGGTGTCCCATTTTTCGCCGTATCAGCCAATTCTGCAAACAGCTATTTGAAGACGCGCCTAAAACGACCGCTCCGACTCAAGCTCAGATTGAACCAACAACGCCAGAACAAAGTTCCGGTGCGTTAAGCTTAGAGTTAGTGCCGAGAGATGCCCATACCATCTCGCGCAAACAAATCAGCGAAAATGCCCTTAAGGTATTATACAGACTGAATAAATCAGGTTTTAAAGCCTATTTAGTCGGCGGCGGTGTACGCGATTTACTCTTAGGGATTGAACCGAAAGATTTCGACGTCGTGACCAATGCGACGCCGGAAGAAATCAAAAAACTATTCCGCAACTGCCGAGTCGTCGGTCGTCGTTTCCGTCTGGCGCATATCGTTTTCGGCCGCGATGTTATCGAAGTGGCGACCTTTCGTGGTCACCATGGCGAAAGCAATGAGAAAGTTTCCAAAGCCAATGCCGAAGGGCGTTTGCTACGTGATAACGTTTATGGCGAAATCGACGAAGATGCTGAGCGCCGCGACTTTACCGTCAATGCCCTCTATTACGATATCAGCGATTACTCGATCCGCAGCTACGGCGGCGGTATGACAGATCTTAAAGCTGGCACCCTAAGATTAATTGGCGATCCAGAAACCCGTTACCGTGAAGATCCCGTGCGTATGTTAAGGGCGGTGCGTTTCGCCACTAAACTCAACATGGGTATCGAAACCGTCACTGCGGCGCCGATTAAACAATTAGCGCCACTGCTAAAAGATATTCCTGCTGCGCGTATGTACGAAGAAGTGCTGAAACTCTTCTTTGCAGGCAAAGCCTTAGCCAACTTCGAACTGATGCAAGAATACAAGCTATTCGCGCCGCTATTTCCGCAAGTGGCCGCTCTGCTAAAAGATGATCCTAAAGGCACGACCATGAAAATGGTGCAAGCCATCATGAAGAGCACAGATCAAAGAGTTAACGAAGATAAGCCGGTGACGCCTTCATTCTTCTATGCTGCGCTTCTCTGGTATCCACTGCGTCAACGCGCCGAAGATATTGCCGTTGAAAGTGGCCTGACATTATACGATGCCTTCTTTGCCGCTATGGGCGATGTGATGGAGCAGCAATGCCAAACCATTAGCATTCCACGCCGTTTTAGTACGCCAGCAAAAGACATTTGGCAGTTGCAGTTACGCTTTGACCGTAGCCAAGGCACTCGCGCCTTTAAACTGATGGAACACCCTAAGTTTAGAGCCGCATACGATTTGCTATTGCTCAGGGGCGAAGTCGAGGCGGGTAATGTCGCTAAGAGTGCCGCTTGGTGGCAACAGTTTGTTGAAGCCGATGAAACGGAACGCTTAGCCATTGCGCGTAGCGGCACTAAATCGCCCAATCGCAACCGTAATGCCACTCAACGTCGTCGCCGTCCTCGCGCGCCGAATGCCGATGGTTCAGCTGCGACGAGCGCACCTAAAACAAGTGGCACGCCAAAAGCGAAAGCGGCGGAATAATGCCTCGCGTCTACGTCGCATTAGGCGCGAATCTCGACGATCCCAAGGCGCAATTGGACAATGCCGTCACGGCATTGTCCGCATTAGCCTTAGGCAATAGTCTACTGGTTTCTCCTTATTATCATTCGACGCCTATGGGCGATGTCGTGCAACCCGATTATGTTAATGCGGTGGTCAGTTTCGATACTGATCTTGAGCCATTAGCCTTACTCGATGCATTGCAGCATATCGAAAACACCCAAGGTCGAGTGCGCCTTGAGCGTTGGGGACCCAGAACCTTAGATCTCGATTTACTCTTGTATGGCAATGAGAACATTGACATTCCCAGACTCCAAGTGCCCCACTACGGCATGAAAGAGCGCAGCTTTGTGCTCGTGCCTTTAGCCGCAATCGCACCGAATCTTATTCTGCCGTGCAACACTGCAATCGGCAGTCTTATCGATACAAAAATGTTGGCCGAGTTACAACAACTGGGCATTGATCATTGAAGTCCGTCCCCAGTTAGCTTATAACACCACTTCTATTTGGTTTGAAGATCATCCATATGTCTAAAATTACTAGCTCAACCCTGTTGAAATACAAACAGGAAGGTAGAAAATTCACGGCACTGACAGCCTATGATGCCAGTTTTGCCAGCGCGTTCGATAGCGAAGGTGTAGATGTGCTGCTCGTCGGCGATTCTCTAGGAATGGTTCTCCAAGGCCATGACGATACCCTGCCCGTCTCTACAGCAGATATCGCTTACCATACTCGCTGTGTCCGTCGCGGTATCGAACGTGCCCTGCTGATCGCCGATATGCCCTTTATGAGTTACGCCACACCAGAACAAGCTATGGTTAACGCCACTGAGTTGATGCAGGCTGGCGCGAACATGGTCAAAGTCGAAGGTGGCCACTGGTTACTTGAAACTGTCACTAAGCTCACGGAACGCGGTATTCCCGTGTGTGCTCACTTAGGCTTAACACCTCAGTCAGTCCATGTATTTGGTGGTTTTAAAGTGCAGGGCCGCGACGCCGAAAATGCCCAGCGCATTCTCGACGAAGCAAAAGCATTAGAAGCGGCTGGTGCTCAACTATTGGTTGTGGAATGTATTCCTGCGCCACTCGCAACGGCGATCACTCAAGCCTTAACGATTCCAGTTATTGGGATTGGCGCAGGCGCATCAACCGATGGACAAATTTTGGTCATGCATGATGTGTTAGGTATTTCAAGTGGTTATATTCCACGTTTCTCGAAAAACTACCTAAAACAAACCGGTGAAATTCGCTCGGCCGTGCGCGCCTATATCGACGAAGTTGCCCAAGGAACATTCCCTGGCGACGAACACACTTTTAATTAATAACCGATTTATGCAAGGTAAGGCTCAATGATCACTAGCGCCCACATTGATGATATTCGCACCCAAGTGCGTGCATGGCGTGCCAAGGCCGAAACCGTCGCCTTTGTGCCCACCATGGGCAATCTCCATCAGGGACACATTACTTTAGTCAAAGAAGCCGCGAGCAAGTGTGACCATGTGGTGGTCTCAATTTTCGTTAATCCAATGCAATTTGGTCAGAACGAAGATTTAGATGCTTACCCACGCACACTGGCTGCCGACAGCGAAGCCCTCACGGCTGCTGGCGCAGAGCTATTATTCACCCCAACGCCAGCCGTGATGTATCCCAAGGGTCTAGAGCAGCAAACCTATGTCGAAGTCCCAGGGATTTCCGACGTGCTTTGTGGTGCGAGCCGTCCGGGACATTTTCGTGGTGTTGCGACTATCGTTTGTAAACTGTTTAACATAGTACAGCCCGATGTGGCGCTATTCGGTAATAAAGACTATCAACAGCTGTTAGTGATCAAAACTATGGTTGAAGACTTGTCATTACCGATTGAAATTATCGGTATTGATACCATACGTGAAGACTCAGGCTTAGCCATGAGTTCGCGCAATGGTTATCTCACTGCCGCAGAAAAAGCCGCAGCGCCTGCACTAAAACAAGCCATAGATGCCATGGCCACTGGGATCAAGCAAGGTGAAAGTTTTGAACAAGTGACCGAGCTAGCAAAAGCCAAGTTAATCGCGGCCGGTTTTACGCCGGATTATCTCGAAATTCGCCACGCTCACACGCTAGAACAGGCCCAACATCAGGATCAAGCCTTAGTGATTTTAGCCGCCGCCTATATAGGTAAAGCACGGCTTATCGATAACTTAAGGTTCGATCGCTAATACTTAGCGTCAATCAATAAAGGGAGCTCTCGCTCCCTTTTTTATGCTTTGAATCTGCCGCGCACCATTAAATTTATCGTTTAGAATCAACCTTAGCGCCAAAAAATTGAATCGTCAAAAAACTGGTTTTATCCCTTAACTTACGCCATAGTATGATGCAGATGTTAGCGATAAGTAAAATCTTGGCCACTACAATAAACACAGTAAATTTGCCCCTTTACTGATATATAGCTAATACTTTAATACCTTAGGTTTAATGGCCCCAAAAACCAACGTCCCATGGGACGAGGCATAAATCACTGATTGAATAGACTTAATGGCGCAAGCATTAAGCTGACTATTTATCGATTGTAATCAAAGAACTAAATCATAATCGCTATACAAGTGTACAAAGGATTTGTGGCCTAATGGTAAGACTGATACTCACCCTAATCTGTGTTATTTTGCCAAGTGCAGTACAGGCAAATACCATTTATAAATGCCGTAAAGATGACAAAATTGTCTTTAGCCAAACCGCTTGCCCGCAGGAATTTAGCCAACATAAAATCGAATATCAGTTGGGGATCACCACAGAAGTCGACTCAGATAAAAGGGACATTCCTGTCGATCCCCTGCAAGCGCTACTGAATCGCCAAACCATTTCTAAAGAAAAATTGCTGCAATTACTCGATGGCGAAATCTATCGACTTAAACAGGAGAACAGCTATTTTGAAATTCTGCGCGCCAGTGAATTACAAAAACTAGAGCGTAAACGTTATTGGCAAAATAAAGAAAAAAGCGATCCTGAATACATCAACGAAATGGACGATATCAATACTCGCTTCAATGCGCTGACTGTGAACAATAACAGCGCAATGCAGCAACTGAAGGATAGAAAAAACCAGATCAGTGCAGAGGTCTCCCCTGAAGAATCGAAGGAGCCAGAGAAACACTGATCTCATATAAAAGGTTAGTGCTCAGCTTGTCACTCATTCACCAAGGAATTCGACCACTATGGTCGAATTTTTTTACTCATAAAACCGCTCACTAAAATCTTCATTGTGATTTAAAGTCAACCGAAGATAAACACCATATAGTTCGCCTTTAAACATGCTTTAATACCGCTAAATAGCTCTTGAATTGAGTCAATCCCACAACACTATTCTCACCATATTTCCTATAACTTTTTTCCCCGAAAAATATCACGTGATAATCGATGCATTGCTTGATTTGGTTGCAGCATTGTTTAAAAACTGAAGGATAACTTAGCAACGAGTACGACTTAACTACTAGACCAACTAGACTACTCGGCCTAAAAAAACACTCTCTAAAAAACAGATAAAAATAACTGAATCAATTGGATAACGATAAATCCATCATTTATCTACTGTGAATCCTTTGCGTAATAAATACCCTTTTGGCCAATTGCGGCATATTAACGGGACTCGTATCTTCAGGGCTGAATTTGGAGTGTCTGTTGTTTTAGACAGCCCAAGATATTTGATGCAAGGAGTCACCCGTGCCAAATACCTCTATACGCTTTTTGGTACCGCTGCTCCTGCTCTGTAGTTGTATGACCTCAGCACAAGAGCTGAATGTCAATGAGTTACCTATAACCCTGCAGGCATTACTGGAACGTTCCGGTCGCGATAACCTTATCGAACTGGTGCAACAAGGCAATGCTAACCAAGGATTACTGTTCCAATCAGGCAACGATAACAAAGCCGATGTGACACAAGTCGGCAATGATAACGATGCGCTAATCTCACAGATTGGTTCAAACAATGAAGTGCAACTACTGCAAGTGGGCAGTCAAAATACGGCTTCAGTGACACAAATTGGCAATAACAATCTCGTGCAACTGAACCAGCTAGGAAGCGGCAATTTTTCGATTCAACAGATTGCAGACGGTGCTGCAATCTCAATAACTCAATATTAAACAGGGAGCGTCACATGAAATCACAAGCTAAAAAATCACTTATTGCTTTGGCCATTGCAACAGGTTTAAGCGGTCAAGCCTTTGCTGCCAGCACAGTGAGCGAAATTAGCGTAGTACAGTCAGGCCAAGCCCAAGACACCTTAGTCTCACAAACGGGTGGCCTTAACGCTGCAGCAGTTGTGCAAACAGGTAACGATCAAACCGCAACCGTTATCCAAGACGGTGTGTGGCATGAAGCCGCAATTAATTCGACGGGTGCAGAAAACAAAGTCCAGATAACACAACAAGCTGATTGGCATGTGGCAAGTGCAAATGTTGTCGGTGACAACAACAATGTCAATGTGTCGCAAGACGGTTTCTTTAACCAAAGCAGCAATGATGTTACTGGCAACAATAACACTGCAATCGTGAGTCAATTAGGCGAAGTCAACGAAAGCCAAGTTGAAATCACTGGCGTTGAAAACAGCGTATTTGTTGAGCAAGAAGGCGATGCTAACTTTGCAGTATTCCGCGTTGAAGGCAACAACAACGACGGAAAAATTACCCAAGTAGGTGACAACAACCAAGCGGGTCTAATCGCCCTTGATTTAACCGCTAACGTGGGTAACAACAACGACATTTCTGTTAATCAAGCGGGTAACAATAACTTTGGCGCGGCTAAAGGTATTGCAGGCGACAACAACACAGTAGACATGGTCCAAAAAGGTGATAACCATGTTGGCTTCGTTTACGCTCTTGCTGGCAGCGACAACGATATTTCAATGGATCAAAAAGGTAACGGCAACACAGCTTATCTTGCTATGACTACGGGTGATGACAACACTGTCGATATTACCCAAAATGGCAGCGGCAACACAATCGGCGATACTTTAGTGGCTGATATCCAAGGTGATGATAATGATATTACTATCACTCAAAAAGGCGATGTCAACGGTGCAGAGTTCCAAGTATGGGGCGATAGCAACGACGTTGACTTGAAACAAAAAGGCGATGCTAACTTCGCAACCTTTGGCGCCTACGGCACAGATAACGACTTCGATTTATCTTCTAAAGGCAATAACAACGAAATCGTTGCCTTTGCTGATGGTCAAGATAACAGTATTGAAGTTAGCCAAGAAGGTGATACTAACTTTGCCTATGTCGATGCAGTAGGTAGCGATAACGAAGTGGATGTTGAGCAAGATGGCGCTCAAAACGAAGCCGTCATTTCCATTGCTGGCAACAATAATGCCGATGTCACTGCACTGCAAAATGGCGATCTTAACCTTATCGATTTGATTATCGAAGGTGATGAAAACACTGCACAAATTGCTCAATCAGGTAACGGTAACTGGATTGGTGGTGACGCAAGTAGTTCATTTGAAGTAAGCGGTGATAATAACAGCCTGTTGATCACTCAAACAGGTAACGATAACTTAGTACTAGGTTCTCAAGCTGGTAATAACAACAGCATCAGCGTTAATCAATCAGGTAATATGAACGTTGCTACTGTAGTGCAATACTAGTCAATCCTGTTAAAACCACCACAGCTACACTCTTTGGTGGTTTATCAAAAGGGTGTTGAACAAAAAGCGGGAATGTTTAAATAAACATTCCCGCTTTTCTATTCTGATTAACCAGTAATTATTAACATTAACCACTCAAAGCGAAAAGCTAACGATCAATATCTTTAACTACCTAGCTGCACAGCTCAAAGTGAGTCTGATAGGTTTGTGCCCAACGCAACAACTCAACACGATTACGGGACTGGGTTTTACGGAAGATAGAGGAAATATGAGCCTTCACCGTATGTTCGCTGATGCACAATCTGTGGGCGATTTCTTTATTCCTCGCGCCACTCGACACAAATTGAATGATAGTGCGCTCACGGGAAGTTAGCATCTGCAGCATAGCCACAGTATCGGAGGGCATCTCATTGTTGCCATCGAGTTTTTGTACTACACGACGGAACATCTTACTCAGTAGTGTTCTGTCGTACCACAGCTCCTCTGCCACCATTTTACGTAAACCTGTTAACATCAAATCCATACGTTGATCGGCAAATAAAATGCCTCGAATGCCAAGTAACATAGCTGACTCTTGATCTAAAGAGTCTCGCTCGACTTGATACAGCGCCACGGGGAAGTGTGATACTAAGCGCGAAGCCAGTAAAGGGATCCCCTTGTTATCGAGTGCAGAGCCTTTTTGGGTGATCAGATAAAAACTTCGACGACTCTTATCTAAATCTAATTCCGCCGCATGCTTAACGATACGAGTTTTCAAGCCTATGGATTCAGCGAGTAACGCTAAATGACATGGTGCCGCCATTTGATGTAAAAAAACTAATTCATTAATTGTGCTCAATGACTCTCCTCCCTGAAAAGTATTTCTATTAGCAAAATGGTATGTTTGACCAGCCTCTTTAGTTAGATTTTTAAACATTCCATTAACCTAGTTGATTCTGACTAGTTAAAGACTGAAAAACATCACCCAAATGTACTATTCCCTTTTAAATCCTAGTAAGTTCGACTAACTGACGGAAGATAATTGGAATAACAGCATAAAACTCCATTAGGTTTAACCGACTCACGAAATCTAGTACTTTCAAACTATGAAGACACCCATCGAAAGTTGCAACACAAAAATAACACCCAGGCAATAAGAAAGTGTGACAGCTAAATGCCATCACACTCATGTTAGAAGCTTTATGGAAGGATGAACTTATGACTCAAGCTGAAACAATCAGCAACTCACGGCCACTAGCGTCTGAGTTTAAGTGCTGCTATTTGCTTATCTTGAAAACGAGACAATAAAACGAGTGCGACAATTGCGCCAATTAATGCCATTAACATATCTGATTGAGTGTCCCACACATAGCCTTGGGTACCCAAAAAGGCTTCAGCGCCTTCACCTGTTGCCACGGCAACCCACCATTCAATGAGTTCATAAAACGCCGAAAACGCGAGCACAAAACACGTGACTAAAAACGCACACCAAGCACCGGGTTTGACCGCTTGATTACGCAGCAGAATTTCACGCGCTAACATGGCAGGGATAAAACCTTGTGCAAAGTGACCTAACTTGTCGTAATTATTACGTTCTGAGCCCATCCAATGGGCAATCGTGTCGAATAATGGCACTTCAGCATAGGTGTAATGCGCGCCGATAAACAGCACACAGCAATGGGCTAACACTAAAACATACACCAGCGGCGTCAATGGGAAGCGTTTGCGGGTAAAAAATAGCAGTGGCACAGCCACTAATGCGGGAGCCGCTTCGAGCCACCAAGTGAAAGGATCTGCGGGATTTATCGCCGACCAAACGAGCACTAAGAGGTAAATAGCACACCACGCGATTTTGTTATTCAATGTTTCTTCCTCTTATGCGATATTGTTCTTAATTTAGAATATTAACTTTAGCCATCTAGCCCTCCACACTGAGTAAAAAAAGTGCTATTTTGGTGGGTGAAGGTTGTCAGCATATCATAAGAAACATTTCTATTAATTAGAGGGTACCCATATCATGGCGAAACATTCGCTGGACAAGGATAAGATCAAGATCCTGCTGTTGGAAGGCGTCCACCAATCTGCAGTCGATGTACTTGAGCGTGCGGGATACACCAACATCGAATACCACAAAGCCTCATTAGGCGATGAAGCATTAATTGAATCCATCAAAGATGCACATTTCGTGGGACTTCGTTCACGTACCCAATTAACTGCCGAGGTGCTGAAACGTGCCGAGAAGTTGATCGCGATCGGTTGCTTCTGTATCGGAACCAACCAAGTTGATCTTGCCACCGCCGAATCCCTTGGTATCCCAGTATTTAACGCACCATTCTCCAACACGCGCAGTGTTGCCGAACTCGTGATTGGCGAAATCATTATGCTGATGCGCGGTATCCCTGAGCGTAACGCCATCGCCCACCGTGGTGGCTGGATGAAAACCGCCGCTGGCAGCTACGAAGTGCGCGGTAAAACCTTAGGCGTAATCGGTTACGGTCATATCGGTACTCAGCTTGGTATTCTGGCTGAGACGCTGGGCATGCGCGTGGTGTTCTTCGATATCGAAGACAAACTGCCGCTAGGCAATGCACAGCAAATTCATTCAATGGAACAGTTACTGGCGCAAGCTGACGTAGTGAGTTTACACGTACCAGAAACCCCACAAACCAAAGACATGATAGGCGCAGCTGAATTTGCGGCGATGAAAAAGGGCAGCATCTTTATCAACGCTTCACGCGGTACTGTGGTTGATATCGAGGCCTTAACAGTCGCACTCAAAGAGCGCCACCTTGCGGGCGCGGCGATTGATGTGTTCCCAGTTGAGCCGCAATCGAATGACGATGAATTTATCAGCCCACTTCGAGGTCTTGATAACGTATTGCTGACACCGCATGTGGGTGGTAGTACTGCTGAAGCCCAAGAAAACATTGGTATCGAAGTCGCTGGCAAGCTCGCTAAATACTCAGACAATGGATCGACCGTATCTGCAGTTAACTTCCCTGAAGTTTCGCTGCCTATGCATAAAGGCACCTCACGCTTACTGCATATTCACCAAAACCGTCCAGGCGTGCTGATCAAGATCAACCAAGCCTTCTCGGAAAAAGGCATCAACATTGCCGCGCAATATCTGCAAACCACCGCAGAAATTGGTTATGTGGTCATGGAAGTTGATACCCACCAAGCCGAAGAAGCTTTAGTGGAATTGAAGGCCATTGAAGGCACACTGCGTACCCGCGTGCTGTTTTAACTGCGTACCCACGTGCTGTTTAATCGTTAAGCCCAATCGCATTAAGCGTATAGGCTAAAGTACAAAGACTGAGGCGCACATGTCATTCACAGATATGTGCGCCTTATGCTTTTGGGCCTAAAGGAATTCCGTTACAATCTAGCCTCTCACATCGTCTTCATTTTCAGGATCTCGCTATGACTATTTCAGTTTCTACGCCCCATTGGGATCTGGACGCTTCTTTGCCTCCACCCATGCTTGCCAACTTATCTCATATGGGCCTTATCAAAGTGGTTGGAGAACAGGGCCGCAGTTTCATCCATGGCCAAGTGACCACAGACATCAGCTCATTAGCCGAAGACCAATGGCGCTGGGGCGCACATTGCGATCCAAAAGGTAAAATGCTGGCCAGTTTCAGAACCTTTGCTATTCAAGATGCGCTCTTTATGTTGATGCCAAAGGATACTATCGAAGTCGATTTACCCCAGTTACAAAAATATGCCGTGTTTAGCAAAGCCACCTTAAGCAATGCATCCGCTGAGTGGACTCTGCTCGGCGTTGCTGGTGAACAGGCAAGCCAATTCGTGAACAAACATTTTGGTGACATTCAGCAAGAGCTCACACTCATTGAAAAGGGTGCGATTTTAAAAGACGCTGAACGTTTTATTTTAGTATTAACACCAGATGCCGCAGCAGCTTTAGTTGCGCAATCGGAACTGAGTGTATTTGACGCCAGTGCATGGCAAGCGTTAGAGATTGCAGCAGGTTACCCCAACCTTGCCGCCAGCCATGCCAGCCAGTACGTACCGCAGATGTGTAATCTACAAGCGGTTAACGGTATCAGCTTCAATAAGGGCTGTTACATGGGGCAAGAAACCATAGCGCGCATGAAATATCGCGGTGGTAATAAACGCGCCCTGTATATTTTGCGCGGTCACACTAGTCTTCAAATCACCCTAGCATCAGGCCTCGAAATCGCGATGGAAGACAGTTTTCGCCGTGGCGGTCAAATCATTGAGTTTGTACAGCGTGGCAATCAAGTCTTGTTAACCGCCGTACTTCCTAATGACACGCCTAATGATACTCAGCTGCGTTTTGCCGACGATGAACAATCACATTTAACGATCCAAGCCCTGCCCTACTCATTAGATGAAGCGTAATGCTTTGATTTAATATAATTAGTATAAAATATTGAAGCAAAATAAAGGCGCCAATGGCGCCTTTACCTTAGTCAATGCACTTCGAGCATCAATTTTCTAAATAAGTATCTCGAATGGCAATTGCTTCTGGCAGGATTTGCTTGAACTCCTCCACCAACTTAGGATCGAAATGTTTTCCCGCTTGATTTTCAAATAGCTCCATAGTTGCTTCAATCGTCCAAGCCTGCTTGTAAGGCCGTTGCGAAGTCAGCGCATCGAACACATCCGCAATCGCGGTGATACGCCCTTCAAGGGGAATTTCTTCACCTACCAAGCCATTGGGGTAACCTGAACCATCCCACTTCTCATGGTGAGTTAAGGCGATACGACGGGCCATTTGCAATAACGGATCGCTATGTTCTCCAATAATTTCTGCACCTATGGCGGCGTGCTGCTGCATAATTTCCCATTCCTGCGCATCAAGTTTCCCTGGCTTTTTCAGCACAGCATCGGGCGTACCGATTTTACCAATATCGTGCATAGGCGCCGCATTAAAAATCAAGTCACAAAAGGTTGTCGGTAAGCCGAGCTTTATCGCTAATATGCGGGCGTAATGGCTCATACGCACAACATGTAGACCCGTCTCGTTGTCCTTGTATTCAGCAGCACGGCCAAGACGACGGATAATCTCGAAACGGGTTTCTTCTAATTCGTGGGTACGAACTTTAACTTGTTGTTCGAGTAGACGTTTTTGATCATAGAGCGCAAGATGCGTTTTAACCCGCGCTTTAACGACAGGCGCACTGACAGGCTTAGTAATATAATCCACCGCGCCCAATGCAAAACCTTGGGCTTCATCAGCAATTTCAGATAAGGCGGTCACGAATATCACCGGAATATGGCTGGTCAGCGGCTCTTGCTTTAGCAGCTTGCAGACTTCATAGCCATTCATACCTGGCATCATGACATCGAGCAGAATCAAGTCAGGCCGCGATTTTGTCACTAACGCTAATGCCCTTGGCCCATCGATCGCCACTTTGACTTTGTAATCATCACCTAGAATACCGATCAAAATATCAATATTCTCAGGTGTGTCATCGACGACTAATATTGTTGCTTTTTCCATTAACAACTCCACTCAATGTCACACATTATAAATTCGCGCTACCGCTTTCTATCCTAACTGTGTAATCACATCGTCAATTAAGTCGATTGCCTCATCAAACTGATACTGGTTAATCATAGATAAAGCGGGGCTTAATGTTTGCCACATTGCACTACTCACCTTCGGCTTTAACGCATCAATTTTTGCCACAGCGCTGGCATCGGCTTCATCTAGATTCTGACGTAAGACCCGTAATGCGGCTCTCAAGTCCTCATCTGATAGCAAGTCCACCGCTCGGGGCTCGGCTTGATTCACTATCGCAGGCTTAGCCTGTTCAATCGCATCGCAGATAGAGGCCACTAGCGGTTGAATCTGAACTAATTCATCTTCATAGGGCGCTTTCTCTGTTAAATGCAACTCAAGCAAACGCGCTAATTCCACCAATTTTGCCGAACTTAAATTACCCGCTAAGCCTTTAAGGGTGTGGGCGATACGCACCGCATCTTCGACTTGATTCGCCGCGATGGCTTTGCGAACCTGCTCCACGACATTACGTTGACTGCTCACAAAACGATCAAAGATTCGTTGATAAAGACGCGTCGAATGCTGCACCAGTTGCAAACCTCTATCGATATCCAACTCAGGGTGTTCTGGCCACTTGAGCAATACCGTTTGATCTGCGCCATTGCTGACTTCACCCTGTGTGCAGGACGAAGTTAACCGAGTTGAGGCTTCCGCCCTTATCGCAGCAGAAATTCCAGAAGAAGAGCCGAGGTATTTCAATAGGGTTTGATAGAGCACATTCACTTCTATGGGCTTGGCAATATGGTCATTCATCCCAGCCCGAAGACACATATCTCTATCACCCGCCATCGCATTCGCAGTCATAGCGACGACAGGTAAATTTGCCAACTCAGGCCTTTTCCTTATTGCTTTAGTGGCTTGATAACCATCCATCACCGGCATTTGGCAGTCCATCAACACTAGATCGAAATGCTGTTGGGATAGCTTATCTAAGGCAATTTGGCCATTGGTCGCTATGGATAAAATAATCCCCACTTGCTCTAAAAACTCGCTGGCGACTTCAAGGTTCATCTCGTTATCTTCCACTAATAAGATACGTTTCCCTTGAAGTGGCAATAATAACTGCGGAGCCAGCTCTTCAGTGCGGCGTCTCACTGGCAATATGCCTTCACGGCCAATCGCATTCATTATGCCATCGAGCATGCGTGAGGCGCTGATGGGTTTACTGATGTACCCCGCCAGTGCTAATTGCTCAATTTGAGTGATAAATTCATGATTCGCATGGGCGGATACCATCAAGATCTTAGGCTGAGACTTAGCCTGTAGTTGGATCTGACGGGCGGTTTCTAACCCGTCCATATTGGGCATTTTCCAATCGATTAATGCCACTTCATAGGTCTGCAGTAGGCAGCGGTTTATTGCTTCTTCACCTGAACGAACCGTATCGACTCTAAAGCCCATACTTTCGAGCGTTGTACGCATTATGTCTCTGGCGGTCGCGTTATCATCTACCACCAGCACAGACATGCCCTCAAGCTCTTGCTCAAGCACTAATTTTTGGCCCTCGGAAATTTGTAACTTCACAGTGAAATAGAAAGTGCTGCCATGACCAAATTGACTTTCGACACCAATATTGCCCCCCATGAGTTCAACGAGTTGCTTGCAAATAGCCAAACCTAAGCCTGTACCACCGTATTTACGGGTGGTTGAAGTATCCGCTTGGGTAAAGGATTTAAATAATTTTGCTTGCTGCTGCTCAGTTAAGCCTATGCCGCTGTCACGCACACTAAAACGCAGCACGACATCATCATCTTGCTGCTCAACTAAGCTTAGCGACAATAACACCTCACCCCGTTCGGTGAACTTAATGGCGTTATTCATCAGATTAATCAACACTTGCCCTAACCGCAGCGAATCCCCTAACAGATAACGAGGCACATTGGGCGCAACGGCAAACAATAATTCAATCTGTTTGTGGGCGGCTTTCTCAGAAAACATATCGCTGAGATCTTCCAACATAGTGTCGAGCTGAAATGGGACTGAATCTATGTCTAACTTACCCGCCTCAATCTTTGAGAAATCCAGAATATCATTGATAATTGACAGCAAAGATTGCGATGCCCGCTCAATCTTCTCCACATAATTCTTCTGTTTTTTATCTAACTCGGTCTGTAAGCACAGCTGGGACATGCCAATAATGGCATTCATTGGGGTGCGGATTTCGTGGGACATATTCGCCAAGAAGTCGCCCTTGGCTTTACTGGCCGCATCGGCTTGCTCTTTGGCGAGTAGCAGTTCATCTGAGAGCAATTTAAGTTCTGTCATATCGACCATGCTGATCACGGCCGATTCAAATTGTCCTTGGGCATCAAGCAGTGCCGACACATTGACTGTCATCCACAAAGGCGCACCGGAAGGACGAATAAAACTGCGCTCGCCGCGATAATGGTCAATCTTACCTTCAACCAACTCCTGAAATTGCGCCTTGGCTATGGGTTGATCTTGCTCACTGAGAACCTCAAAAATTGCAGTATTACGTAAATGGTTACGTGACAGCGCCATATCGGCACAGAATTGGTCATTACAATCTAAAATAACGCCTTTAATATCCACATTGACTATGCCAATGGTCGCCCCATCGAACAGCGCCTTAAAGTGCGCCTCACTTAGGGCTAACTCCTGCTCTATGGTTTTGCGTTGGGTAATGTCCATCACATAACCATTCCACGTGATGGCACCCTCTTCACCCAAATGACCGCTCGCGCCAGCTTCCATCCAACGTATGCTGCCATTAGGGTGGCGATAGCGAAACTCACGTATCCATTGCAACCTGTCTTCACTCTGACCCGATAATGCTCGCACAACATCTGGTCTTTCTTCGTCAAAAATCCGCTCGGCTATGATGTCAAAATTGCTCATCAGATCATCACGATGTAGCCCAAGCATCTTCATTGCCGCACCAGAGAGGAAGGCAAATCTTCGGTCTGTTGGAGAATGCCATTGCAATTGATATACAGTACAAGGAATCGACTCAGTAATATTGGTCAGTTGCTGACGCGATGCTTCGAGTTCGACTAAGGCGAGTTTACTCTCGGTAATATCGTCGATACTGCCGTCAAACCAGAGTGGCATGCCCTCTTCGGTATAACTCGCCTTACCTTTCTCATGCACCCAACGGATGCTGCCATCGCGGTGGCAAATACGGTATTCCACCTCAAAGGTTTCCTGTTGTGCCAGCGCTCGGTCGATGTGGCGATGGCATAGGGCAAGATCCTCCTCCAAAATCAAGGATGCGAATGTGCGTTGGCGATTCTCAATAAATTGATTTGCAGCGTAACCGGTAATCTCGGCGATATTGTCGCTGATATATTCCATGACCCACACATCCCCGATGCGAGTCCGATAAACGGCGCCGGGAATATTCGTCACTAGCCCACGAAAACGCTGTTCGCTATCACGGATCTTCTGCTCAACGGCCAGTTTTTGTGTCATATCGCGTATTGAAGCCGCCACTTGCCTCTGTCCATCAAAGGCGGTGGGAAGAATACTCAGCGCTATTTCTGCAATAAATTCATTACCATCGGCTTTTAACGCCCGCACATGACGGGCATTTGCCATGCTTCTATCGCGGCCTTCACGCAGGAATGTTTGCCGCTCGAGCACATGCCCATTTCCTAACTCTTGCGGCAATAACGTCTCAACCTGCAACCCCAACATAGCGCCCGTTTCGTATCCAAAGAGCTGCTGGCAGCGACTGTTTGTAAAGACGATTTTCCCCTGCTCATCAACTATCAACATGGCCTCTGGCGCGGCTTCCAGTACCGCATTTGACCAGACCGCCGCTGAAAACTGCTCTGTGACATCGGTAAATAACATCTCCACCGACATTAGCTCACCTGTGTCAGACATTAATGGCTGCATAAACACATCGAGCCTTCTTAAATGCCCTTGATCATCCAGCATTTCCACTTGATGCGAAGGCACATTTTGGCCTTTCAAAGCCAAATCAGTGTATTGCCAGTTTTGCTCATTGAGGGGATTGGCCGAAAATAGCCTTTGATATTTGCGCTTGAGCAGTTCAGGGGAAATCCCCAGCACCTTAGTCACGCCCTCGCTCACCTGCGCCAGCTGGCCGTCAGGACCGAGGGAACAATAGAAAGACTTATCGCTCATACCATCAATCAGGCGAGCAAAGCGGTTACCACGGGAATCAAGAATGGCTTGCTCACGTTCTGCGAGTAATTGTGCCATTTGATTGAAGGTATTGCTCAGCGTCACTATCTCACTCACAGCACCTTGGGGAATTATGAGCTGCTGGGTTTTCCCCTGCCCAAAGGACAAGATACCCGACTCGAGTTGCTCTAACGGCCGAGTTAGTCGCTTAGCGGCCAGATAGCAAGTCAACAATAATAAGAGGGTTAATAAACTTAAATTGAGTATTATGGATGCGATATCATCGAGCAGTGCTGTGTACAAATCTTGCTCTGGTGCTAGCACTATAACGCGCCATTTTAGCTGTGGGACAGTCGCAATACTCGCGAGGTACACCACATCCTTGTCGTCAACAAACCTAGCCTGACCATCAAGTCCTTTCGTTTGTAAGGCCCAAAAGTCAGCATTCCTATGTTTATTTTTATCAAACAACTGTGTCGAAGTCGTGGCCAGTACTTTGTCTTTATCAACATGATAAATAAGCCGTCCTTGATCGTCTAAAACCACCAGTCGATTAGGCGCAATTCCTAATTGTTTTGGCAAGCCATCTAACGCTAAGTCAACCGTCGCGACGCCAAAATAATGCTCCGCCTCACCAAAAGGAGCCGAATAAGTCACCATCAGAATATTACCCGCCCCCTCATCAAAGTAGGCCTTTGACCAGTAGCCCGCCGCTTGATTGATGGCATTGTTCCACCAATCCCAAGTACCATCGGTATAATCGTAACCCTCGGCACCAATATCGATATAATGGAGATCGTCGCTACCACTGGTGTCGCGGTAAACATAGGGAGAAAAGAGTTTGCGATTGGGAAAGGTGTTGGGTTTAAACGCGACTGCGGAGCCAAAGAAATCAGGATTACGTTTGAGCCGATTCATCAAGACACTTTTCACGCTCTCAGTGTCATTCATATCTTCTTTACTCGACAAAAAACCAATAAAATCAGCAAGGCCTTGGGTATTAGCTTGTGCGTGCTCGAGTAACAATTGCAGACGCGAAGCCGAGTGACTCGCCTCTTGCGTCAGGCTATGGTAAAGCCGATTCTCAGTGGAGAGATAACTAAACCAAGCATTGACAGCATAAACGCTCGCCATGATTAAAACGAGAGGCAAGGCTATGTGGGATAATATTCTGCTGCGAAAAGTACGAAGTTTACTTTTGTCCATGGCGTCGCCTTAAAGTCCTCGATTTTATATGCACTATTTTTTAAATAGTGCATATAAAGTAAACCAAGAAACCAGTGACGACAATGCGAACGTTAAAATAATGTGAAGTAATTTATTGTTTTAACAACACTAATAAGCCGTCTCTAAGAAGCCGTTTCTAAAGTTTGATTCGGTAAGATACGGGCAAAATAACTTTGGGTTTCGGCGATGATGATATGCCTCAAGCCCACAATGGCAATCAAGTTTGGAATCGCCATCAAACCATTAACGGTATCGGCCAATAACCAAATCACATCGAGCTTGATAAAAGCGCCGCCCGCGATCAGTACTAAAAACACCACTTGATACAAGCGTAAACCGCGCTCGCCGACCAAGTAATACCAACAGCGTTCACCGTAATAATGCCAGCCTAGAATCGTCGTGAATGCAAAACACACCAGCGCAATGGTCACCAGATACTGACCCACAACCGCTGAGCCGCCGAGGGCAAACGCCGCGCTCGTCATCGCCGCGCCCGCAGTTTCACCACTCCACACACCAGTGATGATCAGCACTAAGCCCGTCATAGTGCAAATAATGATGGTATCGAAGAAGGTGCCCGTCATGCTGACTAAACCTTGCTCAACGGATTCATTGGTCTTAGCGGCAGCCGCTGCAATCGGCGCGCTACCAAGACCTGATTCATTGGAAAACACGCCGCGAGCAATACCGATTTGAATCGCCTGCGCCACTGTCGCCCCTAAAAAACCTCCCGCTGCCGAGAGTGGCGTAAAGGCCGATTCAATCACTAAACCTAAGGCGGGTAAAATTTGCTCAGAAAATCCCACTAAAATCCACACGCAGGCCAGCACATAACCAATCGACATGGCAGGCACTAGCTTTTGCGCCACATTCGAAATGCGCTTAACCCCACCTAAAGTAACGGCGGCAACGAGCACTGTCAGCACGGTCGCCGTCAACCAAGTCGGTACTTCAAAGGCAATCGTCAGCGCATCGCTGATGGCGTTAACCTGCGCAAAAGTACCAATACCGAAAAAGGCCACACCAACCCCAAATAGAGCGAACAATTTCGCCATCCAAGGCAGACCAAGGCCGCGCTCGATATAGTACATAGGGCCACCCGCAATCTGGCCGCGCGCATCGGTCGTGCGATATTTTACTGCGAGCATACACTCGGCATATTTAGTCGCCATGCCAAAAAATGCCGCCAGCCACATCCAAAATAACGCCCCAGGACCGCCCATTTTGATGGCCGTCGCCACGCCGACAATATTGCCCGTGCCTATGGTGGCGGACAAGGCAGTACAAAGCGCTGCGAAGGACGATAAATCCCCATGACCTTTTGCCGGTTTAAATAACAATCCCAGCGCCATAGGCAGACGAAAAACTTGGATAAGCTTGAGGCGTGCAGTGAGGTAAATCCCCGTGCCCACCAGCAAACAAAGGGTGATTGGGCCCCAGACGATGCCATTAATACTGGCAAGAAAAGCTTGAAAACTCATGATATTCCTCGAATATTAAACAACAAAATTAATAAACGGAGGAGGAAAAGAAATGGCTGTGACGCGCCGCAGTCGGACGCTATTGCAAACTATTTCTAGCCTGTGCTCGACTGAGATTCACCCCAGCTGAACGCGAAATGCGCAGCAAGCGAGTCCTCTAAACGAGTGCTTTCAATAGATGCAAAAATACGCTATCTCAAGCAAAGGGTAAAAATAGCCCACGACGACAAACGACAGGGACTGTGCAGTCATCCTCTCCTCTGTCCTTTTGCCTGAGCGTTTCGCGTCGCGGTTCAATAACACCACGACACTTTCGCCTTCGGCGCCACCTGATCACACTTTAAGTTAAATTAAGTGCAATTGGCAGTCTCTCCAGAGGCTCGTCCAGTAACAGTCCACGCCTATCGGCACCTGAAAGAGTGCTTTGTTTTTATGGGAAGATTCGATTCAATAAAACCGTCGCTTCACTAAAACCAAAGTTGCCTCGTCGGTGTGGGGTCAATTCCCCACTCTCCTGCTACCTTCATCCGAACGGATTGCTAGATTGAGATTAACTCCCAAGCTAACAGGACGCACAGAATGCAACAAACGCGGCGTCAGCTCAAGCCGTTTGCTCACAGTTCGTCGAGGATTTAACTCAATTGACTATTTTTACGGCAAGTGACGATTTATGTTTTGTGATCCCGTTTATGATCCCATTACTGGAAAAATCAGTATCTATCTGAATAGAAAATGCTTTATCTTGAACACTGGATTGCAACACTAAATTGCAGCCAGGATATGTTGCAGCCACAGTTGAAAACACTACTGACTACACCCGCCGCCAATGGATATAAAGGAGTTGCTCAATGGTCGACGTCGCTAAGCTTAATCAAGTAACCAAAGGCTTTCGCGATGGTGAGCAATATCATCAAGTGCTGCAAGCGGTCAATCTACAGATCCACAGGGGTGAAACCGTCGCACTCACAGGCCCGAGCGGCAGCGGTAAGAGCACCTTGCTCAATCTCATTGCCGGTTTTGAAACACCAGACTCGGGCGAAATATTGCTAGAACAAGCGTCCACCTCCACTTGGCAAGATAAAGAGTGGAGCCGTTTCAGGCGCGATTCCTTGGGCGTTGTGTTTCAGCAATTTAACTTACTCACGCCCCTAAACGTGAAAGACAATATCGCCTTCTCCTTAAGTTTAACGGCGCAGCCATGGTCAGCTTGGTGTGACTATCTGGTTGAAAAACTCGGGCTCTTACCATTACTTCATCGCCCAGTTGAAGCCCTGTCCGGCGGTCAACAACAGCGGGTCGCCATCGCCCGCGCCTTAGCCCATAAACCGACCTTGCTGCTAGCCGACGAACCCACAGGTAACTTAGATGATGTATCGGGTAAGCAAGTCATGGCATTACTGTGTGAACTGGCACGGGAAAGCCAAACCAGTATCTTGATGGTGACCCACAGCGAAGAGTGCGCCGCCTTTATGCAAAAACGTTGGCACTTATCCCAAGGTGCAGTCGCTATCTATGAACAATAAACCGCTCACTAAGGCGACTCCCACAGAGCTTAAGCAGATAGAGCTTAAGCAAACAGGACTTAAGCAAACTTGGCTGAGACTGACATGGCTCAGCCTAAAGGTGTTTATCGCCCATTATCGCCATGCGCCCATACAAGCAGGAGCCATTCTGCTTGGTATAGCTTTGGCCGTGACGCTACTGATTGGGGTTAAAGCGACCAACGACAATGCGGTGCGCAGTTATAGCGATGCGACTGAGCTTTTGAGCCAGCGTGCCGATGTGTTACTCACACCGCCTCTTGGACAAAACACCTTAGATGAATCTGTTTATTTCGCCTTAAGACGAGCTGGATTAAGTCAGAGTCTCGCCGTGGTGAACGGCAAAATTTCCGGTAAGAATGGTCAGTTTTGGCAACTGGAAGGCAGCGATTTGATTGCCGCATTAACGCTACAAAAAGCGAGAAGTAACGCCTCGACTGAAACGCAGTCAACGACCTCGCCGCAAATGAATGACTTGCCGCTTGCCGATCTGCTCAACGGCGCCCCCACTGTGATAATGAGCCGCAGTCTAGCCGCCAAAGTAGCGCCAGAGGGTAAACTTGTTTTAGAAAATAGCACCTTAGATGTCATTGCAATTGATGATAATTTTGGCCTCGGCAGCGCCATCTTGGCCGATATTTCCCTCGCCCAGCAATTACTGAATATGCAAGGCCGATTAAGCTATATCGCCATGTTCAGCGAGCGAGAAAACTTACCTCAACTAAAATCCCATCTCGACACTTTGGGCATTACGCCGCAAAAGGCCAGTTTTAGCCAGCAAGATCAAGGCCAAGCGCTAATAGCGCTGACGCGCAGTTTTCACCTTAATCTCAATGCCATGAGTATGTTAGCCTTCGTTGTCGGCCTCTTTATCGCCTACAACGGTGTGCGTTACAGCTTAATGAAACGACAAAAACTGTTAGTGCAGTTATTACAACAGGGAATCGAGCGCCGCGCCTTGATGACGGCGCTAATGTTAGAATTAATTTTGTTGGTTGTCATAGGCTCAAGTTTGGGCTTTATCAGTGGTTTACAACTCAGCCACTGGCTGCAACCTATGGTCGCCATGACCCTTGAGCAAATGTATGGCGCCCATTTACTCCCCGGTATTTGGCAATGGACTTGGCTTATCGAGGCGATTGCCCTCACCTTAGTTGCTGCGTTCGCCGCTTGCTTGCCCTTGTATTTAGATCTTACGCGCCAAGCACTGGCACAAGGGGCGAATCGTTATCAGCAGATGCAGGCACACCGCAAAACCCATAGCATTCAATTTGCCTTAGCCTGTGGTTTACTAACCGTAGCGGCGCTGCTGTTTCCCTTCAGTCAAAGCTATAACATCAGCTTAGTGTTACTCGGTATCGTCGCTATCGCGATCCCCTTGTTGTTGCCGCAATTATTACATTGGGGCGTCAGTGCGTTAATGCCCTTGGCACGCCCTGGATTATGGCAATATCTGCTCGCCGAAACCCGCGAGCTTATCGCACCGCTCTCCTTGGCTATGATGGCAATCTTGCTGGCGCTCAGTGCCAATGTGTCGATGAACACCCTAGTGGGTAGCTTCGAGCAAACCCTGCGGACTTGGCTAGAAACCCGCTTGCATGCCGATATCTATATTCGCCCACCGAGCCAGCGCATCGACACGATTCAAACCCAATTGATGCACGATCCTAGAGTCAGCGGTCTTTATCAGCAGTGGCAAATTGAAGCCCAGCTTTCACTCCCTGTCTCGACGGATAATTCGCACGCACAAACAATTCCAGTTAGCCTACTTAGCCGTGATGAATATTCGATTCGCCACACCAGCGCCCTAAAAGAAAGCCTACCCACGTTGTGGCAATCCTACTTTAATGCTCCCGTGATCTTAGTGAGCGAGCCCTTAGCCATTAAATATCAATTGCAGCTTGGCGATAGCGTGTCCTTGGATGTGCTAGAGAAAACGGGTAACAGCCAAGCCATTATCGGCGGCATTTATTATGACCACGGCAATACCCGCAACGAGGTGATTATCAGTCAGCCGCTTTGGCAAAAGGCACAGTTACCTGTGCTGCCAGTCAGCTTGGCGGCGAGTTTACATGGTGACGCGCAGGGCAGAAGGATAAGTGAAGCACAGCTCGATGAACTGCAAATCCAACTGGCTGCCGAGTTAGGCTTATCGCAAGCGCAAATCTACAGCCAAACTAAGATTAAAACCCAAGCTATCGCCATGTTTAAGCGGACTTTTTCAATTACCTTAGTGCTAAATAGTTTGACGCTGATTGTCGCCGCGATTGGCCTTTTTAGTGCCTGTTTAATGTTAACTCAGGCACGGCAAGCGCCACTGGCACGGCTGTACTCCTTAGGTGTGAGTCGTAATGCGCTGCGCGGCATGGTGTTTATGCAGATGCTGATTGTGGTGCTGATCACTTGCCTGCTCGCTATGCCAACGGGCGCGCTGTTAGGTTACCTGCTCATCAACAAGATCACCTTGCAAGCCTTTGGCTGGACGATAAAAATGATTTGGGATTGGCAAGCCTATGGCGAAGCAATACTGATTGCCTTAACCACCTGCACCTTAGCCGTACTCTTACCTCTGTATTGGCAAACCCGCAAGCCACTGGTCGCCAGTCTGCAGCAGGAGACCCTGTGATGAAAACACTCAATCTAAACAGTATTGTATGGGCAGTAGTTGGGTTAATGCTTATCGGCGGCTGCGACCAAACGCCACAGGCTCAAAACACTCAGTCCAAATCCATGGCCAATGTGGTGGGAAAAACCTCTACTAATCAAGATGATTTAGCTTTTACGCCTGTTGTTCCCGGCTATAGATTTGAATTTCCGCGGGATCACTTGGCGCACAATGGCTTTCGCCAGGAATGGTGGTATCTGACCGCGAATTTAACCACAGAAACAGGTGAGCAACTCGGCGCCCAGTGGACGCAGTTTAGGGTCGCCCTGAAACCCACAACTCTGCAAACAATCGCTCCACAAATAATAGTTCCGCAAGTAACAGATGCAACGCCCAAAAGTGAATCCACTTGGGAGACTCAACAGCTTTATTTAGCCCACAGTGCATTAACCTCGAGTAATGCTCACTTGGCCCACGAAAAGTGGTCACGCCGCCATAGCAAGTTTGCCGAGGTGAAATTAGATCCCTATCAAATCCGCCTCGATAACTGGCACTGGCAGAGCGAAACCAATGCACTCTTTCCCGCGACCTTAACGGTGGAGAATCCTGATTTTAGCTATCGACTTCAGCTGAATAGCCAAGCGCCATTACAATACCAAGGCGCTAACGGCTATAGCCTTAAAAGCCGCGACGGCCAAGTAGCCTCTTACTACTACAGCCAACCCTTTATTGAAATTTCAGGTGAAATCAACCGCAATGGCAAAGTGGAGCAAGTCACAGGCCAAGGTTGGCTCGACAGGGAATGGAGCTCGCAATTTCTCACTAAAACGCAACAGGGCTGGGATTGGTTTGCACTTAGGTTAAATGATGGCTCGACGCTGATGTTGTTTCAGTTACGGGATCAGTCGCCAACAGAGAACACAAAGAATACGCCTATCTCAGCATTTTATAGCGCCAGAAGAATGTTTGCCGATGGCACTGGGCGCAACATCAATTCCACTGACAATCCCAATGACATTCAGATGACGCCTCTTAAATGGCAACGCACAGTCAATGGCGACTATCCCGTTAGCTGGCAGGTAAAAATCCCCAGCGAGAATATCGATCTCACTATCATCCCGCTCAATCCCAATAGCGCTATGCCATTATCAACGCCCTACTGGGAAGGCCCAGTGCAACTCTCTGGCAGCCATACTGGTACAGGTTATATGGAACTGACGGGCTATTGAGCCCAAACATAGTTCTTATAACCAGAAATGCTAAGTCAGCGCGAAGTAGCATAACAAGATAGTTATTCAGAGAATGATCTTAAGCTGCTGTTGTATAAAGACATCGCAACACGCAATACGTGACCAAGCCCACAATAACACCCTATTTGCGATCGAGTTCAAGACTAATAATCAACCAATTGTTGCATTTTAATGTCAACCCAAATACATTATCATAAATTGAAATGACAACGCTGTCATAACGTACAGATAACAGTTTAACTCTCACGTTAATGAGTGACTGCAATACGCATCAACCAGCACAAATGGAGTTGTGAATGAGTTCTATCATCCGCATAGAGAAAGGTTTTACCTTAATTGAACTCATGATCGTCGTAGCCATCATCGGCATTCTCGCCGCTATCGCTATCCCTTCTTTTTCCGAATACCTAAAGCAAGGTCGTCGTTTCGATGCCCAGCAATATTTGATGACGAGCGTGCAAGCATTAGAACGCAATTATTCCCGTCAAGGTAAGTATCCTGCTGCGCAAACCTTAACCAACAGTCCTTACTACACTTTTAGCTACACACCGGCGGACGACAAGTTAAGTTTCTCCCTCTCGGCAGTCCCAACCAGCCGCCAATCGGATAGCTGTGGCACCTTAAGCATTAATCAGAAAGGCGTGCGAACTCCCGCTGCCAATTGTTGGACGAATTAAATGTCAAACCCATGGAATCATGGATTTACCTTAGTTGAGCTTATGGTTACCGTCGCGATTATCGGTATTTTAGGCAGCTTAGCCCTCCCTTCTTACCGCGACGTTATGGCACGTGAACAGCTAACAGCCGCCGCGAATGAATTGGTCTCTAGCTATAAATTTGCCCGCAGCGAAGCGATAAAACGCAGTACTTTAATTACTCTCACGGCAACAGAAGCAGGACTTTGGGTCATTAAAGATAGCGACGATAACGAATTGAAGATTTTTACGCCTCCGACGCATGGAATTGATGTAACAGGACTGACTAGCATCAGCATCAGTGCCACGGGCAACACCGCCAAAACCAGTATTTCATTGACGAACAGTCAAGGTGAAAACATGAATTTATGCATTTTACCGAGCGGCCAAAGTCAACTTCAAAGTGAGGATTGTGCATGAAAGCCTTCAATCACATAGGTAAAAAGCACCTTGGCTTTACCATGACAGAAGTTTTAGTTTCACTCGTGGTATCAGTCACTTCATTGCTTGCACTGGCAAAAGCGCAGCTATCATCGCTACAACATGCCAGCAATAGCTTTCAATACACTGTTGCCACAGTGCAAGCGCAAAATGTCATTGAGCAGATTTGGCCAAGATTATGCGAAGTGCAAAAGCAACCCGCCCGCTTCGAAGATATCAATTTTAGAGCCAGTTTAAGCCAAGATTTCCCCGCAGGCTTTGACTTAGTATTACCCGCCACTTATCAAGACAACATGGCAATTACTGTGACTTGGCAAGATGGTCGAGTCGATACCAATAATAGCGTCAGTCTTAACGCCAGCTTTCCGCATCTGTGTAAGGTTTAACTGTGATTTCAGCTCATCGCACTCAACGGAGACACATTAAACTCACCTCAAGACAAACGGGGTTTAGCTTATCCGAACTGATGATTGCCATGGTATTAGGGCTAATCATCATGATCGCTGTGATCAATTTCTTTGCGCCACTTAAGACTACTGTTGAGGAAAGTAAACGTCTAGAAAATGCCGCTGACGCCTTAAGGTACGCCACGCTAACGCTCAGTAAAAGCATCAAACAGGCGGATAATGTCGCCCTTGTATCGGCTAACGAACTCGTCCTAAGCACGCGTGCCTCCGCAAGCCAACCGAGTATTAGCTGTTTAGGCCAAAGTAAAACCGCTGATTACACCGAAACCTTTAGCTTTTTAGCACCTAACTTATCCTGCGACGATGGTGATGGCGCACAAACGCTTCTCACTGGGCTAGAAGCGGCTCATTTCTCTCAAACTGGTGAACTCGTCAGTATTAATTTGAAACCCTTAGCTTTACCGACCCAATATGATCAGGGTATTAGCTTACAGATCGCACTGCGTAAACCTCTTTGGCAACAAGCCATAAATTCACAACAAGTGC
Organism: Shewanella septentrionalis; assembly: GCF_025370265.1. Lineage (NCBI taxonomy): Bacteria > Pseudomonadati > Pseudomonadota > Gammaproteobacteria > Alteromonadales > Shewanellaceae > Shewanella > Shewanella septentrionalis. Next base: position 45,899 of record NZ_JAMTCC010000033.1, read on the forward strand.
CATAGGCACGAGGAAGCACAGACATGCACACGGAACGTTCATTTGCTCACGCTTCGCCACTTCGCGGCAGTATTAATAAGCAAAAGGGTGCAGTGTTACTTATCGTCTTAGTCTTCAGTATATTAGCCAGTTTATTGGTCGTGACATCACTGCGAGATAACTTAGTACAAGAGCGGCTGAGCGGGAACTTCCAGAAGCAAGTCAATGCGCAACTCACCGCCGAACAAGGCATGTATGAAAGCTATAACACCCTCAAAGCAACTTTAATTAAAGCACCTCAAAGCACGGCGGTCTCCTTACATGACAGTCTGCCAAAGAGTGCCTCAGGCAGTATCGACAGCAGCGCCTATACATTGACAAAAACCGTGACCCCTAGCGCCGAACTCAGCGTCAACAGCACAGGGCAACACTTAGAAGGTCAGGCCAAACTCAATGCACTCTTCGCCCTAAAAGGCGCAAAGGGCAATAACATTTTTAACGATGCCATCGTTTCCTGCGAGAGCCTCAATCTGACTGGTAGTAGTACAATCGATGGTTATGACTCACGAAAAGGCGCCTACGGCGATAGCTTCAATAATGATCAAGGCAACAGCCAACTCAATAAGCACGGCAAAGGCAATGTGACGACGGTTGAACCGAATGCCGATGTAACCTTGTCGGGCAATTCGCCGATTTACGGCGATGTCAGTGCAACGGGAAATGTCACATTAACCGGCTCATCTTCCCTAATGGGCAATATTCAAAGCAATAAAGATGTCATCGTAGGCACAGGTACGGTCGGTGGGAATATCGCTGCGGGTCATAATTTCGAGCTAAAAAACAGTGGCACTGTTGAAGGCTCAGTGCAAGCCAATAACAACGCATCAACGGCTCCCGGTGCCAAAGTGAATGGAACACTTCAATATGGCGGCGATGGCACCTTTCATCAAAATAGCAGCATTGGCCAAACGGTGAATCTAGCACCCAATGTCCCTCCCGTTCCCACTAAGTCCTGTGATCCATTAGATATTGGTGCCGTAATGGGAGGGTTTAAAATGCCCAACAATGGCGCGAGAACAATTGCATCAACCCAGAATGTTACCATTTCCCCAACGGGCTCGACTGCGAGTTCAGGTAACAGTAATGCATTTCCTGCCCTGTCCTCAAGTTCAGAGAACATCTTCGGTTCTGAAACCCCAGTATTTAATCTCGACAGTTTAGTCATGAGTAGCGATGGTGTATTAAACATCAGCGGTGGGGATGTCACACTGATCATCAATGGTGACTTTAAAATGAGTGGCGCAAACCAACTCAATATCGCCCCGGGCTCAAGCCTAACGCTATTTGTGAATGGTGAGGTTTCCTTTACGGCGGGTACCAACAACGGTAATAACATTAAAAGCCAAACCCTAACCAGCAGCAATAAACCGCCATTAGCGATTTACTCTGGTTCAAATAAAGATGTGACTGTCAGTGGAAGCGTGCCGATTTACGCCGCGCTTTATGCGCCTAAATCCAAAGTCAATCTGCCCGGTGGTCCCGAAATCTTCGGCTCGGTAAGAGGCAAATCCATTACCGCTACGGGCGATGGCAAGATCCATTATGACAATGCTTTAGGCGAAGCCGATTTAGGCAGTGACAATGCCATTCCCCCCGCGATAGTACTTAAAGGTTGGCAATATTTATAATCTTGAATTATTGGCCGTATCCCATATACGGGCAAGTACAACACACCTCATCCACTATAAACACACAGCTTAAATTTCAAACTGAGAGTTAGATCACTCGCAAAACTTTGATCCGGATCGACTATCGCTTGCAATACCTCTTGTGAGGTATACCCACATTTTTCATCAGGTCTAGACTCGCCAGTATCAGCACTCGGTTGCTTTCCTTTTTAATATTAAGCAACCGAGTTAACGCCACTACAGGTCAGCACTTATGAGTCAGGAATACCACGTCACCAGCCTTGTGGTGCATGCCGCACCTAAAGTCTTACAGCAGGTTGAAGCCAATATCCGCTCATTAATGGGCGCCGATATTCATGCGGTTACGCCCGAGGGAAAATTGGTTGTCACCCTCGAAGGGAGTAGCCAAAGGGCGATTCTCGACAATATTGAAGCCATTAATGCCCTGTCCGGCGTGTTATCTGCCTGTTTGATTTACCACCAAGTCGCACCTTTAGAACAAGAAAGTGAGGAAAGATTATGAGCATAAGCCGCCGCGAGTTTCTCAAGGCCAACGCAGCGGTTGCCGCCGCAACAGCCGTTGGTGTCACGCTTCCCATTAAAATGGTTGAAGCCACCGAACAGCCAGACAATATCAAATGGGATAAAGCCCCTTGCCGCTTTTGCGGTGTGGGTTGTAGCGTGTTAGTCGGCACCCAAGCGGGTAAAGTGGTCGCCACTAAGGGCGATCCTGAGAGTCCAGTCAACCGTGGCCTTAACTGTATTAAAGGTTATTTCCTATCAAAAATCATGTACGGCAAGGACAGATTAACCACGCCGCTGCTGCGGATGAAAGACGGCAAATACCACAAAGAAGGCGAGTTTACCCCAGTAAGCTGGGATGTTGCCTTCGATACTATGGCCGCTAAGTGGAAAAACAGCATCGCCACTAAGGGCCCAACCTCAGTCGGTATGTTCGGTTCAGGTCAGTGGACCATCTGGGAAGGTTATGCCGCCTCTAAACTTCATAAAGCAGGTTTCCTTACCAACAACATAGATCCCAATGCGCGCCACTGCATGGCCTCAGCTGTGGGCGGCTTTATACGTACCTTCGGTATCGATGAGCCCATGGGTTGCTATGACGATTTAGAAGCCGCCGATCAGTTTGTGCTCTGGGGCGCAAACATGGCGGAGATGCACCCAATTCTGTGGGCACGAATATCCGATAGACGTTTAAGCAGTCCAACGTGCCGAGTGCATGTGCTGTCGACCTTTGAGAACCGCAGCTTCGATTTAGCCGATAACCCTATGGTGTTCCGCCCACAGTCGGACTTAGTGATCCTCAACTATATCGCCAATTACATTATTGAAAATAAAGCCGTTAATACCGACTTTGTTAGCAAACACACTAAGTTTGCCCTTGGGGTAGATGATATCGGCTATGGCCTGCGTCCAGATCATCCATTAGAGAAAAAAGCTAAAAATCCAGGCAATGGTAAATCCACGCCCATTAACTTTGACGAGTATGCCAAGTTTGTCAGCACTTATACGCTGGAATATGCCGCCAAGATGAGTGGCGTCGAGCCAGAGAAGCTGGAGATTTTAGCCAAAGCCTATGCCGACCCTAACGTTAAAGTCATGAGTCTGTGGACCATGGGCATTAACCAACACGTTCGCGGCGTGTGGGCGAACAACATGCTTTACAACATCCATTTGCTCACGGGCAAAATTGCCACTCCGGGTAACAGTCCTTTCTCATTAACCGGTCAACCTTCGGCTTGCGGTACTGCACGTGAAGTAGGTACTTTCGCCCATCGTTTACCCGCCGATATGGAAGTGACGAACGACAAGCACCGCGCCATTACCGAAAAACTATGGCAGGTGCCTGAAGGGACAATTCCTGCCAAACCTGGCTACCATGCCGTACTCCAGAGCCGAATGCTAAAAGATGGCAAGCTCAACTGTTACTGGACCATGTGTACCAATAATATGCAGGCAGGCCCTAACATCAACGATGAGATTTACCCTGGCTTTCGTAACCCAGAAAACTTTATCGTGGTTTCAGATCCTTATCCAACCATCACAGCCATGGCGGCAGATTTAATTTTGCCAACGGCAATGTGGGTCGAGAAAGAAGGAGCTTACGGCAACGCCGAGCGCCGTACTCATATGTGGCATCAACAAGTAAAAGCTCCAGAAGGCGCAACCTCAGATCTGTGGCAACTAGTCGAATTTTCGAAACGATTCAAAGTCTCCGAAGTCTGGCCAGCCGAACTGATAGCCAAACAACCGGAATACGCGGATAAAACCTTATATGAAGTGCTATTTGCCAATGGCGTGATCGACAAGTTCCCAACTTCCGATTGCAAAGCCGAATTAAACGATGAGAGCGAACACTTCGGTTTCTACCTGCAAAAAGGTATTTTCGAAGAATATGCAGCTTTCGGTCGTGGCCATGGCCATGATTTAGCCGACTTTGACCGTTACCACGAAACCCGCGGCCTACGCTGGCCAGTCGTTAATGGCAAAGAAACGCTGCGTCGTTTCGTTGAGGGGAGCGATCCTTATGTCAAAGTGGGTGAAGGCTTTAAATTCTATGGCAAGCCAGATGGCAAAGCGGTAATTTTCGCCCTGCCCTATGAGCCCGCCGCCGAAGAGCCGAATGAAGAGTACGATTTGTGGATGTCGACTGGCCGCGTGCTGGAGCATTGGCACACTGGCTCAATGACCGCCCGCGTACCCGAGCTTTACCGTGCCTACCCCGACGCGCAGATTTTTATGCATCCAGAAGATGCGAAAGCTCGCGGCGTACAACGTGGTGACGAAGTCATAGTGGCCTCACCGCGCGGTGAAGTGAAAACCCGAGTTGAAACTAAAGGCCGTAACAAACCGCCACGCGGCGTAGTATTTATGCCTTTCTTCGATGCGCGCCAGTTAGTCAACAAACTGATATTGGATGCGACCGATCCCCTGTCAAAAGAAACTGACTTTAAAAAATGCCCAGTGAAAGTCTTCAAGGCGGAGAATAACCAATGAGAAAAATACTCACCTTAACTGCGTTACTAGTCGCCATTACCGGCTGTTCAGGTCAGCAAACCGTCACCAACGTAGCACCAGTTAATATTCAATCTCTCGCAGGAAACATGGCGATCACCGACATTCGCCCAGCCGATGCCATGGCGATTTATCCCAGTCGCGGCACCGCCATTGAGCGCAGTTTTAGCGAGCAACCCCCGCTCATCCCACATAAGGACGATTACAAGATCACCTTAGATAAAAATAGCTGTTTAAGCTGCCATAGTTGGGACAAGGCAAAACGCATGAAAGCCACGCCTGTCGCTAAGTCCCATGTGATTGATGATAAAGGCACAGTGAACGGACATAACTATTTCTGTACTCAATGCCATGTCGCTCAAGCCGAAAACAAGCAACCACTCGTGGAGAATCAGTTCTCAGACAAGTAAATCACTTTCCCCTGCAGAGCAAAGCCACCCAAGTTTATAGGGTGGCTTTTTTACTATTTAAGCATCCTATCCTAATGAATAGGCTTAGAGTCAGTAATGAGCATTCAAGTAAATATAAGACTAAACGTCTATCGCTGGCTCAGCGTCCGTTGCTGAACAGTTCTTTCACCGAGGAAGGATTGAGCAGAAGTTAAAAAGGCAAAGTGAGAATACAGGGAAATAAAGATAAGAGCAGAACCTAAAACGCAGAAAAGTAAAAACCCAGCCTAGGCTGGGTTTACTTGTTGTTTTGCTTTATGCAAATCACCCGCTGGAGCCGTTTTAGTGACTTGCGCCGCTTTAGCGTTTTGCACCTCTTTTGCCACAGGCATAGCCGCCTGCCACAAAGCCCCTACCCATAGACTCGAACTTGATTTCATCGGTATTCCCCTGTTTTGTTAACAAGGTCAAAGTAATATTTAAGCCATCATTAGTAAAATGAATAAATTCCATAATATGGATTCCATTTAAGCATGAACATCCCAATCAAGACCTTACAATGTTTTCTGACCCTAGTGGAAACCGAAAACTTTACCCGCGCCGCACAGAAATGTTTTATCACTCAGCCGACACTGAGCAAAATCATCCAAAGACTCGAAGAAAGCCTAGGGGAAACCTTGCTGATCCGAAATAACCAAAAGGTTGAGCTAACTCAGGCAGGGCAGCTATTTGAGCATAGTGCGCGGGAAATCCTCGGTCAATGGCATAGATTGCAGGAGGACATGAGTAACCTCAGCGGTCTCAAGTCGGGGCGATTACGGCTAGGGGTGTGTCCCATGATGAGCAGCCTAATTATAGGTTTGCTCACTAGCTATCGTAAGCGCTACCCAGGAGTTGAGCTACACATGCATGAGTACGGCGGATTTGGCTGCGAGCAAGCCCTACTCAATAACAGTCTCGATATCGCCTTTACTGCGCTCCCCACGACCCATGAGACCGAACTCGTCAATCAACCCCTGACTAAGTACCCTTTACTCGCATGCCTGCCAGAGGGGCATCCCTTAGCCGAGAAAGACCACTTAAACTGGCAGGACTTCCAACCCTACCCTTTTATCCTCTATAACGAAGACTTCTCCCTCGCTAAACTGATCAATCGGCTCAGCCGCAAAGCAGGTGTTCAGCTCAATATTGCCTTTCGCAGCGGCCAATGGGATTTTCTCGCCGCCATGGTTGAGGCCGATATGGGTGTCGCCATTTTACCTGAGCCTATCTGCAATAGACTAAGCACCAGCAAACTGGTCTTTAAACCTATGCAACCCGCAATGACATGGGATCTGGCGCTTATTTGGCGTCAAAGTTTACCTTTAACACCGGCGGCCAAGGCCTTGCTTGAATTGAGTAAACAAAAAACTGAGCGCTGAAATACTGAGAAGATAAAGCGAGAAATGACATTCTGTAAAACAAAAGGATACGGACTTTAAACAAAGAGATACGAAGCTTCGTCAACCGAAGCGGGTGATGACCGTTGGAACTCACCCATAAAAAAACCGCTGTGAGCCTAGGGGCCGACAGCGGTTTTTATTAGCTAACTAAATATTAGCCAAGATAAGTTAAGAATTACTTCTTAGCTTCAGCAGCTTTACGTTCTTTAACTTGAGCAACAACTTTCTCAGCTACGCTAGCTGGACATTGGCTGTAGTGAGAGAACTCCATAGAGAACTGACCACGACCAGAAGTCATTGTACGTAAAGTACCGATATAGCCAAACATTTCTGATAACGGTACGTCAGCTTTAACGCGAACACCTGTTACACCAGCAACTTGGTCTTTGATCATGCCGCGACGACGGTTTAAGTCACCGATCACGTCACCCACGTTGTCATCTGGGCTGAACACGTCAACTTTCATGATTGGCTCAAGAAGTTGTGGTTTAGCTTTAGCAATAGACTGACGGAAAGCGCCTTTAGCAGCGATTTCGAACGCGATTGCTGATGAGTCAACTGCGTGGAATGCACCGTCAGTTAATTCGAACTCAACGTCTAACACTGGGAAGCCAGCGATAGTACCTGTGTTCATCATGCTCGCGAAACCTTTCTCAACTGCTGGCCAGAATTCCTTCGGAACGCTACCACCAACTACTGAAGATTTGAACACGAAACCAGTGTTTGGCTCACCAGGGCGGATGATATATTCGATCTTACCGAATTGACCAGAACCACCTGATTGTTTCTTATGAGTGTATTGATCTTCAACCATTTGAGTAATGGTTTCACGGTAAGCAACTTGTGGCTCACCTACGATCAATTCAACGCCATAAGTACGCTTCAGAATGTCTACTTTGATATCTAAGTGAAGTTCGCCCATACCTTTAAGGATGGTTTCACCTGAATCTTCGTCAGTTTCTACGCGGAATGATGGATCTTCAGCGATCATCTTACCGATAGCGATACCCATTTTCTCAGATCCGCCTTTATCTTTTGGCGCAACTGCGATAGAGATTACTGGCTCTGGGAACACCATGGCTTCAAGAGTACATGGGTGTTTCACGTCACATAAAGTGTGACCAGTTTGAACGTTTTTCATACCCACGATAGCGATAATGTCGCCAGCTTGAGCAGATTCAATTTCAATACGGTCATCAGCGTACATTTCACACATACGGCCGATACGCTCAGTTTTACCTGTAGCGCTGTTCAGGATGGTGTCACCCTTCTTCAGTTGACCAGAGTAGATACGTACGAAAGTCAGGGCGCCGAAACGGTCATCCATGATTTTGAACGCTAATGCTTTTAACGGTAAATCAGCAGAAACGATAGCGAATTCGCCAGTTTCGTTGCCTTCTTCGTCAGTTAATGGCTGTGGATCAACTTCATCTGGTGATGGTAAGTAGTCAACAACAGCATCAAGAACCAGTTGCATACCTTTGTTCTTGAATGCAGAACCACAGTATGTTGGGAAGAATGCCATAGTACGAGTACCCGCACGGATACAACGCTTGATGTCTTCCATAGATGGCTCTTCGCCTTCCATGTAAGCTTCCATCACTGCATCGTCTTGCTCAACGGCTGTTTCGATCAGCATTTCACGGTATTCTTCAACAAGATCAACCATGTCAGCAGGAACGTCTTGAACTTCGAAGTTCTCTGGTAAACCTGAATCATCCCATACATAAGCTTTACGAGTTAACAGGTCAACAACACCTGTGAATTCGTCTTCAACACCGATTGGTAAAACCATAACCAGTGGATTAGCAGCTAATACGTCTTTAGTTTGCTTAACAACACGTAAGAAGTCAGCACCCATACGGTCTAACTTGTTTACGAAGATAATACGCGCAACTTCAGATTCGTTCGCATAGCGCCAGTTAGTTTCTGATTGAGGCTCAACACCGCCTGAACCACAGAATACACCGATACCGCCATCAAGCACTTTCAGAGAACGATAAACTTCAACTGTGAAGTCAACGTGTCCTGGGGTGTCGATAACGTTGAAACGGTGATCTTTCCAGAAGCAACTAACTGCAGCAGACTGAATAGTAATACCGCGCTCAGCTTCCTGTACCATGAAGTCAGTGGTAGATTCACCATCGTGAACTTCACCGATTTTATGGATTTTACCGGTTAGCTTAAGGATACGCTCGGTGGTCGTGGTTTTACCCGCGTCAACGTGAGCGAAGATACCAATGTTTCTGTATTTGGATAATTCGGTCATGATTCAACTTTAATGAGTAGTTTAAGAAGTAGACGGAGTATGCGACAAACACCGACACACCGCACATCAGATTATTTTAGGCGCATATTGTAAATTGGAACCCTTCTCGGCGCAAATGGCTAGACTACTTTTTCACGATAAAGTCGCGTAATAATTTAATAAAATGGCCATAAACACGAACTAAAACAAATGAGTAAAACTCTTTAGCTTATTTTTCACTCAATCAATAAAAAACGTTAAAAAAACTACATTCTAATGGGATAAGGTCATTTCTAATGAATTTCTATCATATTGTTAGGTACAAACCACTAACATTAACCCATGAGCATTACGGCTGGTGCAATAATGCTAATCCTTCCTCAAAAATAAAGATGGCTTAGTAAACTCATCTCAGTAGCAACCATTTACTTAAATAACAGTAAATCATACTTGCGCTAATGCTTACCTGTCGGTGCACATTTGATTACGCCCTTGCGCTTTAGCACGATAAAGCGCGCGGTCGGCACGTTCAAAGCACAACATCATAGGTTCGCTATCGGCAAGCTTAGCGACGCCAAAACTGCAAGTTAACTGCACATTGTCAGTAAATTGATAATGTTTGATCCTCTCAGCTATCCGCACACACAAGCTTTCAACTAAGGGTAAAGATGACTGCTGACAGAGGATCACAAACTCTTCGCCACCCCAACGGGCAACCACATCAGATTCACGCACACAATGCTGTAGCACCTGTGACACTTGTTCAAGGATCCGATCGCCGACGTTATGCCCCAGCGTGTCATTAATCTCTTTAAAGTAATCGATATCAATCATCACCAGGCACATGCCTGCCTTAGCAGATTTATCATGTTGCTCATTATTAATAAAAAGGCGATTAAAGTAATGTCGGTTATACAACTTGGTCAGGGGATCGTGGGTAGATAAAAATTCAAGTTCCGCATTAGAAGTCTCAAGCTGCTGCCGCAAGGTTTCGAGCTGCTGATTTTTATCGGTGAGTCTACGGTTATATTGACTAATAAAGTAAGTTCTCGCCCCTAATATGAGCAGTAACAAAAATGTCGCGCAGATCACTTGGTAAACAAGTGAATAATTAGTCTCATCTATCACAGTCACATTATTCCACTTCTGGTAAATCGTGATCCGCTCTTGCTCACTCACAGCATTTAAGGCCTTATTTACCATAGGTAACAAGGACTCTTGACCATAAGCGACGCCCATCCGCAGCTCATCTTCTGGACCACCCCAACCGGCTATTTTCAAATGATTAAATCCCGTTTGTTGGATATAAGAGTTAACCGAAAACATCGATCCCACAAAAAGATCGGCGCGTTTATCCAGCACAGATTGCAATCCTGCGGGTTCACTGGCAACGGTAAGCGTCTCTATCTGAGGATAATAATGCTGAATATATTCGGCCAAACGATAGCCTTTAGGTACGGCCAAAGTACGTGCACCAATATTCTCAAATCCTTGCAAGAAAGGCTGATCTTTAAGTGACACCAATACATTAGGAGAGCGAAAATAAACATCACTGAAGTGCAGATAAGTCTCTCGTATCAGGGTTTTATTCAGCATAGGAGTTAAATCACACTGTCCGCTTTGCAAAAAAGATAAGGTCTCGGTCCAAGAGGAAGTCGGCACCAGCTGAAACTTAAGGGAGGAATGCGATTCGATATAATCAATATAGTCTGACGAAATACCCAGATGTTTACCCTCTCGGATTCCTTCATAGGGTAACCAGTCAGGATCAACGCAATAACGGACTGTCTGAATCGTGCTAACGCTAGTGTCTTGGCCAGCAAGCTTGGCATTCGCCATCGCTAAACGGTCGGCATAAGCCAGTAATGGCATACACATCAATAGCGGCAATAACCTCAATAAGCCACGCAATTCCATTGATAATTTCAACCTAAAAGCAGATGCTCGATGGGGAATGTAAAAAAGTGTATACGTGAAAACCGCATAATACCAATTCCCATCACGATGAGTGCGAAGCAGTTACTTATCTATAGTCGGCTCAAAACGCCAGAATATGTGCCTACGCGACACAATAATGGATGTGTAGACTGGTATAAAAGCCTCTTGAGTGAGGATGGCTAACATTGAAGTAAATAATGAATGAGGCAAAGTATCACTTATTTCTGATACTCAGATTAGAGCTTTCAGATTTAGCGAGCCTAACAGGCCACGATTAATTGCTAATGATATCGACGACTTATCTGTCTATAAAGATAAAGCAGACCCGTAATTATTTTGGCAAAAGTAAAATTTTCTAACATGCCAATACGAAAAAAGCCTCTACATTGCTGTAGAGGCTTTCGTCTTGATGTTGGCGGAGCGGACGGGACTCGAACCCGCGACCCCCGGCGTGACAGGCCGGTATTCTAACCAACTGAACTACCGCTCCTTTAACTTAACGTTTGCACATTAAGCTAAATTAGGCGCTTGGCGATGACCTACTCTCACATGGGGAGACCCCACACTACCATCGGCGCGTTTGCGTTTCACTTCTGAGTTCGGGATGGGATCAGGTGGTTCCACAAGGCTATTGTCACCAAGCAAATTCTGCTTATTACCGTGTCCATCTCTGGCTCACG
>NZ_JAMTCC010000034.1:0-55510 GCF_025370265.1 Shewanella septentrionalis
TCCGATTTAGCTATACCTAAAGTTGCTTAGGCATAAACAACAGCATAACAATTCCATCTGAAGTACCTCATAAATCCTGTTTAAAACAGCGGACTTTTTTACTGCTGCAAAAAAAACCACAAATACCTCGTTCCACGGACAACAAAGATCACATTTCATGATAACCTTACGTGACTTACAGCACGTATTGACCACTTAAACAATAACTCAAAAGGTTACCCATGGACGATAATAAACGCCCCCTCTATCTTCCGTTTGCAGGACCTGCCATTCTTGAAGCCCCACTGATTAACAAGGGCAGTGCATTTTCTGAAGAAGAGCGTATTTTCTTTAACCTCGAAGGCTTAGTTCCCTATGCCATTGAAACGATTGAGGAGCAAGCTTCCCGCGCCTACGATCAATTTAGAAGTTTCAACAACGACTTAGACAAGCATATTTACCTACGTAATATCCAAGACACTAACGAGACCTTATTTTATCGTCTAGTGCAAAATAACATCAGCGAGATGATGCCCATCATCTATACGCCGACGGTAGGTTTGGCTTGTGAACGTTTCTCGAAAAACTATCGCCGCAACCGTGGTTTGTTTATCTCTTATCCGAACAAAGATAGGATCGATGACATTCTCAATAACTCGACTCGCCAAAAAGTTAAAATCATCGTTGTTACCGACGGCGAACGTATTTTAGGCCTTGGCGATCAAGGTATTGGCGGCATGGGGATCCCTATCGGTAAGTTGTCACTCTACACTAGCTGTGGTGGCATCAGCCCGGCTTATACTCTGCCTATTACATTAGACGTAGGCACAGATAATCCGCAGTTGTTAGAAGATCCTATGTATATGGGCTGGCGCCATCCGCGCATCGGTGGCGAAGAATACGCCGAGTTTATCGAAGCCTTTATGCAAGCTGTACATGTGCGTTGGCCAGACACTTTGCTCCAGTTCGAAGACTTTGCCCAAAAGAACGCCATGCCGATCTTAGAGCGTTATAAAGATCGCTATTGCTGCTTTAACGATGATATTCAAGGTACCGCTGCCGTTGCCGTCGGTTCATTGCTAGCCGCTTGTAAAGCTGCAGGCACTGAATTAAATCAACAACGTATTGCCTTCCTTGGTGCAGGTAGCGCGGGTTGCGGTATCGCCGAAGCTATCGTGGCGCAAATGGTGTCCGAAGGGATCAGCGACGAGCAAGCTCGCACTCAAGTGTGCATGGTTGACCGTTGGGGCTTATTGTTAGACAACATGCCTAACCTGTTGCCATTCCAGCAAAAATTGGCGCAGAAATGCACCAATATCCAAAACTGGAGTAATTTCAGCGACAATATTTCGCTATTGGATGTGGTTAACAACACTAAGCCGACCGTGCTGATTGGCGTGTCTGGCGTACCGGGTCTATTCACCGAAGAAATTATTCGCGCTATGCACAGCCATTGTGCCCGCCCGATTATTTTCCCACTGTCTAACCCAACCAGCCGTGTTGAAGCGACACCAAAAGACATTTTGCATTGGACTTCAGGTCAAGCATTAGTCGCCACGGGTAGCCCGTTCGAGCCAGTTGTGGTCGATGGTGAAACCTATGAGATTGCCCAGTGTAACAACAGCTTTATCTTCCCAGGTATTGGCTTAGGTGTTTTAGCCTCTGGTGCCCGCCACGTTTCCGATGCCATGTTAATGGCCTCAAGCCGCGCACTTGCAGAATGCTCGCCACTGGCAATCGACGGTAGCGGCCCATTATTGCCGAAACTTGAAGATATCCACGCGGTCAGCAAGCACATTGCTTTCGCCGTAGGTAAAGTCGCAGTTGAACAAGGTTTAACGCTGCCAATGAGCGATGAAATCTTACAACAATCAATTGAAGGCAATTTCTGGAGTCCAGAATATCGCCGCTACAAACGCACTTCGTTCTAAACATAGCGTTGCCGCGATTTAAGTCGTGGCAAGCAGCTTTAACTCAACGTTTGTACCAGCAAAAAGCCCGTCACTGCAAAGTGACGGGCTTTTTGATTTTCAGACTCAGCGCTTATTTCAATAAAAACTAAGGCGCCATCACCTGTTTAAAGCTATTGAGCATAGAGCGATCGGTACGTGCTTTCTTCAACTTACGTAGACTTTCTTTGAGCGACTCATCGGCTAAACGGGTGAAGATACCGTTATATTCTTGCTCTTGGATCTCACCATCGGTATCGGCCTGCTCAGAAATCTCTTGGGCAACACGGCTCAACTGCAACCAAGCATTCGCAATATAAAAACCGTGGAATGCGGCTTGCTCCATAAGATTACGCGCGCTAGCAGGCAAAGATGCCCAAGCTTGGCTAAATTTGCCCTCTCTGTCTTCCAACAGTTCAGCGCACAGGCTTTGATATGCAGCCAATAATCCATCCGGAAGTTTTGCCATTGGCAGCACTTTATTCGCAACATTGTAAGAAATCTGCTCGGCAGTTTCACGGTAAACAGCTGATAATTCACTCATAAAAAATCTCGATTAACATTCATTCAAAAAATAGACTTAAAACTGACCACTCACATATAAACCATAAACGCCGTTACCTGCTATCGGTGTGACAGTAATTCCTTCATAGGGCTGAGTAAAATACCAACCCGCTAGTGCGCCAATTGCAGCACCCGCTAACACGTCTTCTAGGTAATGTTGATCGCTCTCCACTCGGGTATAGCCAACATACGATGCCGCGACATAGGCGGGTAAACCATACTGCCAGCCATAACGTTGCTGAATAAACGTCGCCGCCATAAAGCTGTCAGAGGTATGACCCGATGGGAACGAATCATCGCCACTACCGTCGGGTCTGTCTTTACTCACGCCATATTTTAGGCCTTCAACAATTAATCGACTCGATACTGCCGCCTGAATTAACTGCCAACTACCGTCGTAACCGTCTTCATAAAATAACGTCGCACCCATTGCCGTTGCGGGGAGCAATAAATGCAATACATCGCCCGAGGTTTCTAAATCTGAGCCCGCCCAGCTAGTGCCGCTCATCATGAGTAGGGCAGCACAAAGTAATTTTTTCAAGGGTGATTCCTTTTTTAGGATGATTTCCAAGGCGAAGTTTATACCTTGATAGCTAGCCGAATGCAAAATTGCGATACATCTATATTCAAAATGAACAAACAAGTTATGCTAAGCTGATTATTAGCTATTGATTTTAATGCGAACAGGAAACTTTTTTTGCTACGTCCATTCCGATACTTATCATGTACCTTGTTGCTGCTCTTACTGCCGCTCAGTCTCGCTATGGCAGAAGAAAAGACTCAGGTTGATAAAATATTTGAGAGATTTGAAAGCGGTGAACCCATGACCCGCGAAGCAATTAACAGCGATCTTGCGTTATTGAGCAAACTGATTGCAACCGACGATGTACTCCGCAATGAAAAGCTACAGCTACTAAAATGCTGGGATCAAAGTGCCGAAACGGATACAGACATAGCACAGGCAGTTAAGAATACGAGTCAAACACTCACCCTTATTCCACCAACGGCTTCCGCGCATTTCATCACCGACCTCATGCTTTGTCATTCTTGGTTTTTGCAGTTAAATGGTGATGTAGATAGCGCAATGGAAGGCTATAACCTCAGCGTTAAGCGTGCCTATGAGCATGAGGATCTTAAACTCATTGCCGACTCACGCAGCCTTCGCGGCGCTCTGTATTCCTATATTGGCGATTTTTCTGCGGCATTAGACGATCTGATAACTGCACAAGATCTCTACGAGTCACTGAATTTAACCGGCTGGGCTAACATCAATCTTGCCGATATGGCCACCAGCTTTAGACGTTATGGCGATCCCCAAAGTGCAATCCGTTACTACAATAAACTCAAAGCACTCTATTTAAAGAACAATAACCAAGAGCAGGCAATGTATGTCACCTCAGAAATAGGTCTGGCTTTAGATGAACTGGGTGAACATCAACAAGCTATTGATCACTTCTTGCTCAGCTATCAATACTTTAAGGAACATCAGCTAGAAAAAGTGGCCGCCACTATGGCGACGGACATTGCCTTTAGCTTAATCAAACTCCATCGTCTTAATGAAGCGGAAAAATATTTAACTGAAGCCGCAGCTGTGATTAGCGAAAAAGATTATGCCGCTTATAGCTTTATGAAACTCTTTACGGCCAATATCAAGTTTCAACAAGCACGTTATAAAGAAGCGCTTACCGAACTCGAACAAGGGGAAAAAGCCTTTCGAACTCTGTAAAATGATCGGGGACTCACCCAACTATTACAGCTGAAAAGTGATGTCTATGCGGCGATGAATAATTTACCTGCGGCCTATGGCGCACTGCAGGAATTTGTCGCCCTCACCAAAAAAGTCGATGACAACTCCTTCTCTCATCAAACCACAGAATTAAAAATGAAGTTTGACACCACTAGGATTGAATCTGAAAATCAGCGCTTGATTGAAAACCAAAACCTTAAAGAACAAGAACTCGCGCTGCTTGAGAAGAATAAGTCATTGCAACACATCATTTTATTATTGACGGGCTTTATCCTAACAATAGTGTCGATATTTGCGTATAAACAAGTGCAGAGAAATCGCCAATTACAGGTCATAGCCCTCACCGATTACCTCACCAAGCTCCCTAATCGTCGGCATATTTATGCCCAAGCCGCACAGTATTTTCAGCAAGCCTTAAAACAACAAAGCCCTTTTTCGGTGATTATCTTTGATGCGGACCACTTCAAGAAAATTAACGATAACTTCGGCCATGAGCTGGGCGATCGCGCCTTACTGACGATCGCAAGCGCAAGTCAAGCCCTAACGGGTAATAAAGATCTTATTGGCCGTATCGGTGGTGAAGAGTTTTTAATTCTCTTACCCAACACAGATGCTGAACGTGCTTGTGAACTTGCCCATCAGTTGCAAGCTCAAATTAGTCGTCTAGGCGCTGAGGATTTACCGGCTGAACTCAAATTGACCGTTAGTGCAGGTGTCGCACACCTTAGCGCCGCAGCCCAATAGTGACAACACCTATCAAGACAAAGACTTTGCCAGTCTACTGAAACGGGCTGACGACGCTCTTTATGAGGCTAAAAATGCGGGAAGAAATTGTGTTAAAGCCGCCAAAAATGAGGCTGCGAGAGAGAGTTAAACACTTTTATGCCAAAACACTTGATGCTGTAAGGGCGGTGGCAGAGCACCAAACCATGTCTGATATAAACGACTAAATTCCCCTGAGTCTTTCATTTTCTCAAGCTCTGTTTGCCAACTCGTGACTGTGACCGCCGAGGTCCCTTTAGAAAAAGCTAAGTACAGATTAATCTCAGATACGACATACACTTGGCGTATATCGGTCTCACTTGCGCCAACCTCTTCTAATATCTGCTTAACCGCAAGATCCGCTTGGCACCAGAAACGAATTCGAGAAAACAGTAACTGCTTTGCCGATTGCTGTGGAAAACTCGCCACCAGTAAGTTATCGACACCCGCTTGTTGTAACAGCTGTGCTCCAGCGGATTCTCGATAAACCCCGACAATATCTTTAGATTGCAGTTCAGCAAGTTGCTCGAGCACTATGGGATCTGCCGACCTCGCATACAAAGCAATTTTGCTGGTTGCAATCGGGCCGATAAAATCGAAATGATCTTCACGCTCGTCATTAATAGACGTCGCAAAAAGTAAGACATTCGCCGAAGTATTGGCAATCGAATACGCCCGTGCCCAAGGTAACACATCAATTTTTTCACTCTGGCCCAGTCTCGATTGCAAGGTATTGACTAAGTCCACCGCAAAACCTTGGGGAACGCCATCTTGCTCGTAACTCATTGGAGGCCAAGCTTCGGTCACCAATTTCAACTTGTCTGGCACCGCAAAAACAAGATTAGGCATCAGGCCTAATAAGCTCATCGCAAGAAAACACGCCCTAAGGGGAAACGCACTCAGCATACGGATACCAAACGGGAAACATTAAACCTAATCATAGACTCAATCCCTGCTGCAAATAAACATATGCCCAAAGAAAATAGCCTCTCATTCATGCTCACTGAGTAAACTCGTCCGTAACAAGTGAAAACTTGCTATCATATTGCCACCTAGCCAAGAGCCTCACTGCAATGAATCCATGTCGACTTTAGCCAATCAAATCCCCAACCAATCCTATGCCAGCACACTGTCGCGGCTTGCGCTGCAAATAAAAACGTGGGGAAAAGCACTCGGATTTGCGCAGGTTGGCATTTGCGATACGGATTTAACGGCTGAAGAAGCCAAACTCCAAGCGTGGCTGGACAAAGGGTTTCATGGCGAAATGGCGTATATGGCAACCCATGGCATGATGCGAGCTCGCCCGCAGGAATTACATCCGGGCACAGTGCGAGTGATATCCGTACGGATGGACTATTTACCACCCGAAGCTGGCTTTGCCACTAATCTCACCGATCCCAACTTAGGTTATATCTCCCGTTATGCGGGTGGCCGCGACTATCACAAGTTGATCCGCGCTCGGCTTAAAAAGCTGGGGGATCAAATCAGTGCAGAGTTAGTTGCGCTCGGTTTCGATGCCACCGATTTCCGTCCCTTCGTCGACTCAGCGCCCGTGCTCGAGCGCCCATTAGCCGAAAAAGCCGGTATCGGCTGGACAGGTAAACACTCACTCATACTCAACCATGAGGCGGGTAGTTGGTTCTTTTTAGGTGAGCTACTGATCAATTTGCCTCTACCTGTGGATATTCCCATTCAAGAAGGCTGTAACAGTTGCGTCGCCTGCATCACTTCCTGCCCAACAGGTGCAATCGTAGAACCCTATGTGGTCGATGGCAGACGCTGTATTTCCTATCTCACCATCGAGCTGCAAGGCGCTATTCCTGAAGAATTTAGGCCACTTATGGGCAATCGCATCTATGGCTGTGATGATTGTCAGCTCGTGTGCCCCATCAATCGCCAAGCGCCACTCACAGCAGAAACCGATTTCCATATTCGCCCTCAGTTAAAGCAGCCCGACCTTCTCAGCCTTTTTGCTTGGAGCGAGGCCGAATTTCTAAAGCAAACCGAAGGCAGCGCCATTCGCCGAATTGGCCATAAACGCTGGCTACGTAATATCGCAGTCGCGCTGGGTAACGCCCCCGCAAGCCCAAGCATTATTGCCGCACTTAACGCCCGCAAGGACAACGAAGATATCGATGAGATAGTGCGTGAACATATCGAATGGGCGCTCAATGCTCAGCAATCGCGCCTTGCCGACACCGCCGCAACTGAGCAGCAAAAAGCGCGCCGCAAAACCGAACGCATGGTGCGTATTATCGAAAAGGGTTTACCGCGAGATGCTTAAGGCGCCTTATACAATCAATGCCTATACCACTGATTAATAATCATAAAGCAAGAGTCGTTATTAGCTCAGCACGTCTATTGAACCTTGATATTAAACATTACCAACCGACCTTCGCGTTTCCCTTATTCGCAAAAAAGAAATGACAACGGATGCATAAGCATCCGTTGTCATTTTACTCCGTAAGCTCAATAAGCTCAGTTAAAAACTCTCACTCAAGCATAAATCCTATCCAAGGCGGCGACGCAGTTCGCGGGTAGCATCGACCATGTTTTTCAGTGCAGGTTCGACTTCATCCCAAGTACGGGTTTTTAGGCCACAATCTGGGTTGACCCACAGTTGACGCACAGGTACTTTCTGCGCGGCTTTCTCGATTAACTGCACCATGGTCTCCACACTTGGAGTGTTTGGTGAGTGAATGTCATACACTCCGGGGCCGATTTCATTTGGATATTCAAAATCTTCAAAGGCGTTGAGTAATTCCATCCGTGAACGCGAAGTCTCGATTGTGATCACGTCGGCATCCATGGCTGCAATCGCGGCAATCGTGTCATTAAACTCGCTGTAACACATGTGGGTGTGGATTTGAATCTCATCAGTCACGCCAGCAGCGCTGAGTTTAAAGGCATTCACCGCCCAATCTAAATAGGCTTGCCACTCACTTTGCTTCAATGGCAGACCTTCACGGAAGGCAGGTTCATCGATTTGAATAATGCCAATCCCCGCATTTTGTAAATCGACCACTTCATCACGAATAGCCAGCGCCAGTTGTGTCGCAATCGCATCGCGGCTGATATCTTCACGGGCAAATGACCAATGCAAAATCGTCACTGGCCCCGTCAACATGCCTTTTACGGGCTTGTCGGTAAGACTCTGGGCAAACTCAGCCCACTCGACTGTCATAGCTTTTGGACGACTCACATCGCCGTAAATCAAGGGTGGCTTAACACAACGTGAGCCATAACTTTGTACCCAGCCATTTTTACTAAAACCAACGCCAGCTAACTGCTCGCCAAAGTATTCCACCATGTCGTTACGTTCGGCTTCACCGTGCACGAGTACGTCGATACCCAGTTTTAGTTGGCGTTCGATAGTATCGCGGGTCACTTGCTGTAACTGCTCAGTATACTGAGCATCACTTATCTCGCCCTTACGCCAGCGGCTGCGTAATCCTCGAATAGCGGGTGTTTGCGGGAACGAACCTATGGTCGTAGTGGGTAACAGGGGTAAACGGTTTTTTTGCTGCTGCACGCTTTGGCGTACGCTGAAATCACTGACACGCTCGTAATCCGCAGTGGTTAATGCCGCAACACGCTCAATCACTTGCTTATCTGCAGCCTGCGCTTTGGCTTGACGACGAGCGATACAAAAAGCACTGATTTTTTGCGCTTCATCCGAATTAGGCGCCAACAATAATTGGCGAATTTTACTCAATTCCAACAGTTTCTGCTTAGCAAAGGCTAACTGCTTACGCAGCACAGGTAATAGTTTGACTTCAACATCTAAATCGACTGGGCTGTGCAGCAATGAACATGATGTGCCAATCCACAGACGATCGCCTAAATCACGCGCCACTGCGCCAATACGCTCAGCAATCAAATCGATTTCTGCCGCCCACACATTACGGCCATTAACCACGCCCACCGACAAAATTTGCTCACTGCGCAACGCATTTGCAAACACAGCCAGTTGTTCTGGCGCAGTAACTAAATCTAAGTGCAAACCAGCAACAGGCAAGGCAGATACTAGGGCTTGATGATGCACAATACCGCCATAATAACTCGCCAAAAGAACCTTGACGTTTACAGTGCTTAGCGTTTGATAAGTCTCTGCTATCGCTGCTTGCCACTGCGTGTCTAACTCTAATGCCAACACAGGCTCATCTAACTGTACCCATTCCACACCTTGGGCAGCGAAACGCGCCAAGATGTCAGCATAAGCAGTTAATAAATTAGACAATAAACTTAACTTATTGAACTCTTGACCCACAGTTTTAGCAAGGTGCAAGTAACTAACAGGGCCGAGTAGCACAGGTTTTGCTTTATAGCCTAGCGCTTGCGCTTCGCTGACTTCATCAAAAAACTGCTCGTAAGCAATCGAAAACTCTTGGTTTTGCGTCAGCTCTGGCACCAGATAATGATAATTAGTATTGAAATATTTGGTCATTTCAGAGGCTGGCGCATCTTGGCCTGTCGGCGCTCTGCCGCGAGCAACACGGAATAAGGTATCGAGATCGATAGCGCCTTCGCCGCGGTGGCGATCAGGGATGGCATTCAAGGTCGCACTCAGGGTTAATACTTGA
Source organism: Shewanella septentrionalis (assembly GCF_025370265.1). NCBI lineage: Bacteria > Pseudomonadati > Pseudomonadota > Gammaproteobacteria > Alteromonadales > Shewanellaceae > Shewanella > Shewanella septentrionalis. The sequence continues at coordinate 9,585 of NZ_JAMTCC010000034.1, forward strand.
TCGTAAAAGGCAAAATCCCCCACGGGCACTTGCTCGATGCCCGCTGCGGTTTGCCACTGCCAATGGGTACGGCGCAGTTCACTCGCTACTTCACATAATTCGGCTTGAGTACTCTCACCACGCCAATATTTTTCTAAGGCAAATTTCAATTCACGTCGACGCCCGATACGGGGAAACCCAAGACTATTTAATTGCATACCCTATCTTCCTTTATTTGAGATAAGCCAAATTCGGCACTTGCACCCACCAGATTGTGTTCTCTTGGCACTTTTCAGTATTTCCGCCTTGATAAATAACAATGGGCGTCTGGACGTCTAGAAGTTTATTGTGTTAGTCTCTATTCCAGCAACCGAATTGATTTCAAGCACAACATGAGCGAAATTCACCTGGAGTGAACATGATCGAACTAAGACATCTGCGAACCTTAATGGCCCTGAAGGAAAGTGGCAGTTTGGCGGGCGCAGCCAAAAAACGTTTTGTCACTCAATCAGCCCTCTCCCACCAAATAAAGGAGTTGGAGCAAAGGATTAACTCGCCTATTTTTGTGCGTAAAAGTAAGCCGCTGTCATTCACCCAAGAAGGTGCGCGTCTGCTTCATCTCGCGGAAGAAATTTTGCCTAAGGTGCTAGAAACCGAGACAGATCTTAAGAATGGCCTTGAAACCGAAACCAATCATTTACGTGTCGGCATTGAGTGTCACAGCTGTTTTCGCTGGTTAATGCCTGTGATGGAGCAATTTAGACAAGAACATCCCCAAGCCGAGTTAGACTTGTCGAGCCGTCACTTGTTTGACTCGCTCAATGCCCTAGAAATGGGCGAACTGGATATAGTGCTGACCTCAGATCCTGTGCCTGGGCATTCACTCGCTTATCAGCATTTGTTTGATTTTGAAGTGAAGTTAGTGGTTGCTAGAGATCATCCTCTAGCAAAAGAAGCCTATGTCACCCCTAAGCAATTAGCGCATTTACCGATCATCAGCTATCCCGTACCACTGACGCGTTTAGACATCTATCGCCACTTTTTAGAGCCCGCAGGCATAGAAGCGGGTGAGCAGAAAACCTGTGATTTAACCATAATGTTACTGCAACGCATCGCCTGTAAAGACGGCATAGCCGCACTGCCGAACTGGTCGATAAATGAAGGACATGGCCTAAGCCTCACCACAGTGAAGCTAGGGCAAGAAGGTTTAAAACGTCCTCTATTTGGTGCCTATCGCCGCCATAGCGCCAACTCAGCCTTGATCCAAAATTGGTTACAACTGGTGGCGAGTGAAGGTTTATCCCGCCAGCAGAAGACAAATTAACACAGGTGAAACCTAACAAAAAAGCCTGCTGATGCAGGCTTTTTTAATGAATCTAATGACTATTTCATAGGATCAAACAGCGATTTAATGCATCGAAATATTACAGCGGATTCATCAACAGACCACGCATAGACAATACACGGCGCAAGATTAAACCAGGGGAATTCGAATTGCGGGTCTGACGCAAATTATGGGCAATCATAAACTCTTGGCGTAAGTCCTGATCTAAATCTAACGCTTCGAATGATTCTATGGTCAAAGTCTGCTGTTGATTATCAATCAATGACTTAATCACGCTTAAAGGAAATGATTGTTCGGCATTAGCATTTAAATAAGCAAATGCCGTGAGCGCGATAATTTGGCCGAACACACTGAACAGGGCCAAGGTTTGCACTTCATCTGCATCAACCTCGACACCTTCCATCTCCGCTAAACTGTCCACCGCATCAGTTGCAATATCTTCAGTCAATTTCCAATAACCTTGGACTAACTTTTTATAGGGCTGCGGTAGCTCATCGAGGCGTTCTTTCAGATAAAACGTAAAGGCATAACGATAGATATTCACTTGACCTAAGCGGATCAAAGCTTCTTTCAACGAGCGAGTTTTATGATTTTCCACTACAGCTGCCTGTGCGGAATTACTGCGCATTAGCATGTGCGCCGCCAATGCGGGATCGCTCGAGATAATGTCGATCACGTTACGAATGTCGCCTTCAGCAAGGATCGCTTTTTTGAGTGGAATTAAAATCCCTCTGCGGCCAATCACTTGCTCTTCGTTCGCTATGATAGCTCTAACTTGAGTAAAAACCTGTTGCTCAAGATCAGTCATAAGACACTTTACACCTGTTTATTAACAATAAGATGATTCGGTTACTCTTGATATCATACCAAAAATTAAAAGAATTTCAGTACTAAGTATCACATTAGTCTAACGATAATAATAAAAAAATGACTACCCTGTATGTAGCATCTAATGACGAAGCAAATTTAGTATATACAACGAAGGTAAGCAACGCCCAACAATTCTTATTCGCATTGCATTACCAATTCAAAAATAGGAATTAAAACAAAATATTCCCGCTGAATCGTAAACTTTTTAGGTCTCATTACCACTTATCTGCCAGATGCCACAGTATAAGTTAAGCAACACTTCTTCTGTAATGAATATATTTAGCACCAAAATCATGTGAATCTTGCCAATAGAAGGTAAAATAATCAGCACTTTACAATTAAAGCACAATCTGATATTAAGTGAAGCCTATCCTTATCAAAATTAACAAACAAACAATCCATTTGAAAAGAAAAATCAACTTAAGTATCATGGTTAAAATGTCGAGTTTTTTGCTCAAAGCACCGAAATAGTAAGCCGTTTTGACTGTTTCAGATAAAATATCGGAGAGAAACGTGAGATACAGTAAATTTACCATTGCTTTGTTGTGCTTGTGTGCAAGTAACTCGTATGCCATAGAGTTGATAACTGCAACCGAAAACCAAACAGTAAACCAAATCGAGCAAAAGTTTGAAATTGATAACTTGCTAATCTCTATTAATGATCGCTTATCTAATCATAAGAAAAGTGAATATGATTATGATTCACTATTAATAAACATTGAAAATGAAAAAGAAAATTATAATAAGGCAATATTGGCATTACCCAATGCTATTTTAACAGAAAGTGACCCAATCAACTATTTCAAAGGAATCGAAACCTTAGTAAAAAAAATTGATTCACTTGAAAAAAAATCAGTAGAAGACGAAATTAAAAACAAAGAGAACTATCAAGATATACTAAAACAATACGAAGTTATAAATACTCAGCGTGCAGAAAAAAGTGCGCAGCTTTTTACATTGAAAAAAGAAATTGTTAATCGAATTGTTACTGAACTATCTAGTTCTGATAGTGTTAAGTCCGTTGACCTAGAAAGCTCAATGACCTGCTCAAAATTCCAATCTATAAATGAGTGTTTAAAAGATACTGAAAAGTATACTGTTAAAAACACGATTAATTCAGATCCATTCCTCAGTGATAAAAGTGTACTACTATCATACAAAGTTATTGACGCAAGTATGAATATGAATGGTGAGCTACATTACAAAGTTAATATGACGTTTAAGCCGTCATATAACAATAAAATTGAATCATTACTCAATGAAAAACTGAGCCTTAAGTCCACGGTCATAACCCTTACGAGTAACGTTGATGCAGACTGGTATGTCGATGGCACTAAGGTTGGTACTGGTAAGAAAATTCACCCTGAAGTCACTCTAGGTAAACATGGTATTGTCGCAATATACAAAACCATGAAGAAATCAACCATTGAAACAGTAGAAACCAATGCTATTTTTAACTATAAATTTGGCAAGGTAGAAGATAAATCCGCTACTGATAATGAGGACATTAAGAGCATAGCGAATGTGTCTGCTGCAGAGGAGACTAAGTCTAAACAGACTAAGCCTAAATTAACTATGTATGCAAATAAAGAAGATAGTACATCGAAAGAAATTAATAGCAAAAATGAGACGACTGTCGATAACAGCGATAAAAATAGCTATGAATATTATCTTGGTATTAAACCGCTAAATAAAGAAGAACAAGATAAACAATTTAAGAGTAAATAATAGCAAAAAAAAGCAGCCTTTATATTGAGTTAAAGGCTGCTAAATTCGCTCATTTAGTCAGATATTAAAAACGATAACCAAGGGTTAAACGAATATCTCGACCTCGGCCAGAGTAATAACTATCACCCCAAAGGCCACCGTAATAGCCTGCGCTGACATAGTCTTTATCAAATAGGTTATCGATACGCAGGCTGGCAAGCCAAGCATCACGGTTGTAGTTCAAGGCTAAATTACCGAGCACGTAACTGGCCAGCTTATCGCCTTCATTACCGTTATCACCTTCCACAAAGCGATCACCCGTGTAGATAGCTTCGGCAAAGACTTGGAAATGCTCAGCAAAATCCATACTGACATATCCGCGCCCCGTGTGTTTTGCCACCCAAGACAGCTCCTTGCCATCATTATTACCGTCGGTAAATTCGGCATCGATATAGTTATACTCAAGCCCTAGTTGTACTGCTTTAGTCACCTGCCAATCCCAATCGGCACTTGCGCCATAACGACGTGAAGCGTCAGCATTGACATTTGCGCCATCGAAATTACCACCAATAGGTTTAGTGGCGCTTGAGTCATACACAATTTCATCTTCTAAATCGAGACGGTATAAGCTCACTCGTAGGGTTTGGCTAGCAAGAGTCCAATCCCAACCCGCTTCATAGGAGCGACCCGTCTGCGGCTTTAAGCCAAGTACACCAGGCGATGTATAAGCTTGCTCATCCACTTTGGCAAAACGGAAGTTATCATCAGCGCGAACATAAAGTCTGTGCTCAGCAGTTGGACGGTAATTTAAACCCAGTTCAAATGCGTGGGCATTTTCGTCTAAATCCATGCCATTAGGATAGACATTACCATCGACTAACTCGTCGGTCACCCGCGCATAACGACCACCCACAACGTAGCTTAAGATATGGCTTAAAGGCACTGTGGCTTGTAGATAGGCGCTTTGCATTTGCTGTACATTACTACGCGCCATAGTGTCAAAATCAGCCTTACCACGGCTGATGTCTAAACCTGTGACTAGGTTTAGCTCACCTTGACGCGTACTGTAGTTCGCTAACGCTTTAGGACTAAACATCAACAGTGAGCGTGTGTTACGGCTCTGTCCCCAGTTCAATGATGACACTAAGGTATCGCTGTAATCTAAATCCGCCGCCAGCGCCCAGTTTTGATTGAGCTGATGCTGGTAACCCGTGCGCGCCGCCGTAGTCATTTCATGGGAATATTGCTTATCGTTACCAGAGTAACGTGGGTTATCTTTAAATTGCTTTTCAGTCAGCGAGCCCGGATTTTCACGATCGTTGTCGTAGTAGCTAGTTTCAACAAAGAAGGAGTCTGTGGCCGTTTTATATTGAATGCGACCTAAAATCGACCCTGTTTCATTGGCATTATGCTTGCGGTAGTTGTCACCTTGGTTATAGCTACCAGTGAAAAAGTAACGCCAATCCTTGTTGATCGCGCCAGACACATCACCGCGACCTTCATAGGTATCAAAGCTGCCGCCGGATAACTGCACGCTACCACCAGTATTTTCAGGGGATTTAGTGACAATATTGATCACGCCGCCTACCGCTTGGTCGCCATAAAGCACACCCGCACTACCCGATAAAATTTCGATGCGCTCGACTTGGTTAAGCGGTATGGCATTAAGACTAGGAGCAGCGATATCGATATTATTGAGGCGACGACCATCAAGTAAAATCAGCGTGTTATTCACAGCAGTGCTGGCACTAAAGCCACGCATCGCAAAGCTAGTACCGATGTTATTATCTGAAATTTGAATACCACTTTGACCGCGTAAAACTTCAGTCACACTAGTGGCACCGCTCATTTCAATCGCCGCAGCGTCAATCACATTCACATTCGCGGCAATATTTAACGGGGTATTGTCAGAGCGGCCGATCACGACAAGATGCTCGTCGACTTTAGCTGTGCTGGTAGCGTCAGCCGCCATAGCGGGCGCGATAACGGAAAAACTGCAAAGGCTACCGATCAGCAGCGCGATTTTTGTTGGATTTGTTCCCATTTTACCTTTAACTCCTGCAAGGAAAACGAGGCATTAGCGCCACGATACAGTTCATTCAGTAAAAGATACTGACAGTGACTATCGCATTTTGAGATCTGCCCACCGAAATCTCAAAAACACCTTTAGGGCCGGTCTCCGGACTTAGGCTATGTTAATCCGTAAAAATAGAATTAACGCGAGACTGACCTTTAACATTCTGACTATCGGGTTCTGTCTTGAACACACCAATCAAACGCGGTCTTCTCTCACCTTTTACCGTTGCGGGGGCAGTGCCAGAATTTCACTGGCTTCCCGATTATCTCGCGGCTTTCGCACGCAAGCACCTCAGAAGGTTGACTAAAAATTTGATTCATAGGGCACAGCCATCAATAAAACAGCGATACTCCCTTAAGGCTCAGCACATTATAGAGCCTGAGCGCGCGCATTATAGACGTCTATACGGATGAAAGTCCATCAAACTCAAGCGAACGTCTACAGTCTACTTCAAGGAGAATGGGACTAAAGCGGAGATAAAATCTTGGCTATTATCTGCCTGCAGCGGCGGTTTATCGGCAGAAAAAACGGCACCTCGCATCGACTTATGCAGTAGATACAAATCTTTATTACCACTAACAACCGTATAGTAGCCAATTTCCCCTTGAGGAATCGAAGCATAGGCTTTGGGATTCACTTGCGTGGCATTGTGGATATTGGGCATGGCTGTACAGCCTAAAATAGCTTTAAATCCCTCGTGTCCATCAACTTCAGTGTCGCCGAGCTTCTGGTACACCACTTCGCCGTCACAGGTCGATTTATAGGTCTGGGCCATCGCATCTAAAAAACGCTCAGGGCTAATACTCTCGGCCATATCCTTAAAGCCCTGCACGCAAAATAGTGCACTCCACTGGGTTAATGCTTCCTGCTCAGGCACATATTCTGCCATAAACATGCCAGCTTGCTCCTCATGATAAGCCTGCTTCCAGCCCGCAGGCAGATTGAACCCTAATTGCTGACCAAATACCGGCAATACATGGGTATGAGCTGCGCCGCTTTCGCTCCGAGCTATATCTAATGTGGCTTGAACTGGCTCTGAGCCAATTAAGCTGCAGAGTAATAACACACTGGCACCTTGAAACAATCCAATAGGTGAACACAATGCTAATTTCATACTTATCATCCTTGTATCGCACTTATAATTAATACGACATCATGAAATTGAACAGAAAACACCCAGCATTCTAACGAAGAACCTTCGCTGAAAACAGTCAAAAAGTTATATTAACTGCCACTTTAAAAGAAATAATCACTATCACGGCTTGAATAACAGGGAAATATCCCGTTTATCAGCACAATAGCGGCAAAAAGGTTAGTACTATTCACTAAATAACCACATTTTTACTTCAGGTTTAGGCCTTTCCTGACTCAGAATCACCTGTCTTTGCTCTGGCGTTTCACATTGGGCAACAGGGGTAAAATCCAGCGGCTTAATCACCAACGAATCGGCAGGCGGTAGCGGAGATTTGGCGAACATCTCGTTATTCATCGACCAAGAGACCCACTCTCCCTGCTCACTGATCCCGACATACCCCTCACCCGCCCTCGCTAACCAAGTTAATCGTGGAATACGCGCTATGAGCTTCTCAACATTGTCTAGGTTAGCCCTATAACCTACTGGCACGACTTTGCCGTCAGGACGGGTAAATACAAATGATGCCGAACCTGGGGTGATCTTGCTTCCCTCCTGCCAATACCGATTGAGAATATCTTGAGCATAGTGAAAACCATATAGATAGGCGTAGTCACTATCATCGACCAGGATTTGCGGTACGGCATTGTCACGCAGCAACAAAAATCCCGTGCCAACACTGACAATACTGTTCACGCCTTTAATATCCGTTTGTTTAAGCCAATCGATACCACAGTTCGTTTCATTGCCCCAAAAGTGCGCCTCACCCGTTGGACTTAAGATTGCAAAAGCACAGCTATTTGACGTAATACTCGCGACATCCAGTAGCGCACTGCGAATAGGGTAAATATCGCTACTCTGCCCCCAAGTCACGACGCTGCCATCCTTTTTTAGAGCGGCATAAGTTCCTTGGGTATATTCAACACTCACAACATCCATTAACTGTGGCAGCAGCTTTTTCATATTGGTTGACCGTTCAACTTGCCCCCAAATCACAGTGCTTCCGTCTTTTTTAAGAGCAGTAAAACTTCGTCCTTCAGCAAAAATATCCACGACATCAAACAGTTTATCCTGTACATGTTGGCTATTGCCGCCTTCGGGACCATAACCCCAAGTGTGCACTTTTCCACTGGCATCGAGTGCGGCTACCGCCTCACGATTAGCATAGAGTTTAGTGATGTTTGTCATTCGACTTTGCAGGACTTTGTCGAGGCTCAATTTCCCCGCTCGCCCCCAATACACCACAGTGCCATCTTCACGCAGGGCGGCAAACCCCTCCTTTACAGGCACGACTTGTTTAACCTGTTTAAGCTCCGCAGTCACTTCGCGACTATCGCCGCCACTAAAGCTATTACCCCAAGTGACCACATCACCATTGGGGGTGATAGCAGCCACTGCCATATCATTTGTTACAACGGTATTTACTGCGGGTAAATCACAGGGAATATGACGATACTGCGGACTCGGTTTTTCCTTAAATTGGATGAGTTTACCGTTATCAAACTGCAGCAATGACTCGTTATTACTTTCCACTACGGCCATAGGTTGAGGATCGCTACAGCCAGAGATCTGTATGGCAACCATGCCCGCGAGTAAAGCCTTAGGCCAAGTGATTCGATGGGTGAGCATTACTTATTTCCTTGTATTTGCTTGGAGATGTCATTCAATTTTGTGCAGCAGACAGAGCGAAGATGGAATAACCTAACATCGCCTAATGTCAAAAATGGGCGGAATTCTAGCAGCTTGTTGATAAAAAGACGAAAATGCTCACAGTTTACTCTGCAAGTGGTCTCCACAGGCTAGCGCCTAACTTATGGCATGCTATTCTAAGTATCCAGTACCGCTGTTTAAAGGAGTAACAGTATGACTCGTCACATCATTCTTGATTGCGATCCCGGCCATGACGATGCTATCGCGCTGATCTTAGCCTTAGCTCACCCAGACCTAGTACCCCTTGCCGTCACGACTAGCGCTGGCAATCAAACCCCAGATAAAACCCTCAACAACGCCCTGCGGATCTTAACCCTGTTAAACCGTGGTGATATCCCAGTCGCAGGCGGTGCCACTAAACCGCTAACACGTGAACTGATTATCGCCGACAATGTTCACGGCGAGACAGGCCTCGATGGCCCAGTATTACCCGAACCGAGCTTCGGCCCACAAGCCATAACGGCCGTTGAACTGATGGCGCAGCAAATCCGCCAAAGCACTCAGCCAGTGACTTTAGTGCCCACAGGGCCGCTGACTAACATTGCTCTTTTACTGGCGAGTCATAGCGAGCTACACCCGAAAATAGAGCGCATTGTGCTGATGGGCGGCGCCGCGGGTGTCGGTAATTGGACGCCTGCTGCCGAGTTTAATATTTTTGTCGATCCCGAAGCCGCCGATATTGTCTTTAAGTCAGGCATTCCCATCACTATGTGCGGGCTCGATGTGACCCATCAAGCGCAAATCATGGATGAAGATATAGAACGGATTCGCGCCATCCCAAATCCAATTGCTCAGTGCGTCGCCGAGTTATTGGATTTCTTTATGATTTACCACAGAGATCCTAAATGGGGCTTTATTGGCGCGCCATTGCACGACCCCTGTACTATCGCTTGGTTGCTCAAACCTGAACTGTTTGAGGCACAAGATTGCTGGGTCGGGATTGAAACCCAAAGCGAGCTGACCTTAGGCATGACAGTGGTTGATCGCTATCAACTCACTGGCAAACCCGCCAATGCGACTGTGCTGTTTGGGCTCGACAGACTCGGTTTTGTCGATTTACTGGTAGACAGTTTACGTGTCTATGATCCAACTTATCTCAATCGCAGATGAAAATAACAGTGAGTTTTCTATGAGCCAGATACTCGTTATCGGCAGTGCGAATGCCGACCATGTGATGAAATTTGAGTACCTGCCCGCAGCAGGGCAAACCTTGATGAGCCGAGACTATCGACTCGAACAGGGAGGTAAAGGAGCCAACCAAGCGGTCGCCTGCGCGCGTTTAGCTAAATCAGGCACCCGCACTGACTTTATCTGCCACCTCGGCCAAGACAGTATCGGCGATGATATGCGTCAAAGCTGGATCAAAGATGGCATCAGTACAGAAGGTATTAGCCAGATAGCGGAGCAGAGTACAGGCACAGCGATGATTTTTATCGGTGATAACGGTGAAAATACCATAGGTGTTGCTGCGGGTGCCAACGCCACTCTTTCACCCGATGATTTAGAAAATCACTATGCTCTGTTTGCGAATGCGCAGTACTTGTTAGCGCAACTAGAAACACCTGCTGCCACAGTGGCAAAAGCACTAAAAATGGCCAAAAACCTTGGCGTGACGACGGTATTAAATCCCGCCCCAGCGACCGCCCTTGGCCACGATGTACTCAAATGGGTTGATGTGATTACGCCTAATGAGACTGAAGCAGAGGCTTTAACTGGCGTTGAAATTAACCATCTCGATGATGCTCAAATGGCTGCGCAGCTTCTGCACCAGCAAGGTGTAGGAATTGTAGTGATCACTTTAGGCAGTCGCGGCGCATATATCAGCAGCCAAGGTTTTACCGGACTAGTGCCCGCACTTGAAGTGCAAGCCATAGACACAGTCGCTGCAGGGGATACCTTCAACGGCGCCCTAGTCGTCGGCTTGAGCGAAGGCATGTCAATTGCTGCCGCCGTGGGATTTGCCAATGCGGCCAGTGCCATTACAGTGACTCGCCAAGGCGCACAACGTGCGATTCCCTATCGACAGGAGCTTTCGTACTAAAAAAGTAAGCGACTTTGAGTTAGACGCCCTGAGTCCGCTCATCTAAATTATCACTTATAAATCATAGCTATAAATCAAATCCATTAATGATAATCCGCGAGTATTTAGTTGGTTCCAGCTCAGTACTCGCTCGTCTATGTTTACCGCTAGCGATTTTGCCGTTACAGAATTTTGCAGTCACAGAGAATGCAGTACTCAAACGAAAGTTGCATATACATAATTTACACGCTGATTTCATTCCCATTTAATGAAGATTGCTTATTCTGGTAGGCGCATGTCCGAGTCAAAAGGACTCGGCTACCCTTGTTCAACTAAGGAAGTACCAGATGAAAGCAAAAAGCACAGCTTTACGTAACGTGACCAGCACTAGCCTAATCGGCCTAGGATTATTATTCGCTAGCCAAGCGAGTGCCAACGAATGTGAACTGAAAATTGCCGCCACTGATGCAATGCAATTTGACACTAAAGAGCTGTCAGTACCTGCAAGCTGTAAAGAAGTGACCTTAACCTTAACCCACACAGGCACTTTGCCAAAAGCAGCTATGGGCCATAACTGGGTATTAACTAAGGCAGCCGATATGTCAGCCGTCGCAACTGAAGGTATGAGTGCCGGTCCTGATGCAGCCTATGTTAAAGCGGGTGATACTCGCGTTATCGCTCACACGCCATTAGTGGGCGGCGGCGAATCAACATCTATAACTTTTAGCACTGCTGGCATGAGCGCTACCGAAGCTTACCAATTCTTCTGCAGCTTCCCAGGTCACTGGGCGATTATGCAAGGTAGTTTCAAGCTAAAAGCTTAAGGTGAATGGCTTAACCTAACGTTAAGTGATAAAAACACAAAAGTGGATCTTAGGATCCGCTTTTACATTTCAGCCATCGCATTTAGCCGCAATAATTCATCAGGGCCTTGGTTGGATAACTAATGGCGCAAAGCTCGTCATCGCATTACCGTTAGCGCCGTTCAAGTTAGGATATTCAACCCCTTCCAGTAAGGTGTAATACACGTCGACAAAGTCATCGTCATTGGTGAACCAAGCATCCGGCATCACACTTAAAATACCATTGGTGATTTGTGGGATCAGCGCATAACCCTGAGCTTCAGGATCGGGGATCGACTTTAAGATCTGCTCCGCCGCTTCCAACAACTTAGTGGCCAACACTTTATAGTTAGTGCCATCGTCATGCTCCATTAGGATCATGTCCGCAGCCGCCCAACGATAACGCTCCCAATGGATGATGATTTGATTCGGATAATAGGTCGTATCCGCATAATCTAAATAGGGCATTTCGACGATATCGAGCACAGGTTCTTCACGGCTCGGGTCAACCCCAGTCACTATGCCGTAAATCTCGGCACGACCAGAAATCCACGGCTCATGGTCATCCTTCAAGGATATTTGTTTGATCACTGTGGTTGAAATAGGCTTGTCTGCCACCGCCTGTGTTTGCGCACGGCTCAGTAGCGCGCCATCTTTTTTCGCCGATTGTGCTTCGGCAAATGTCGCCCGCATCACCTCTAAGCCAGCCACAAAGGCTTTTTTACTGTCGATACCGACCACAAACACCGGCTGCTGCGGTAGGTTATACACGTCTAATTGATGCACTTGTCCATGAATATCAAAGGCTTCAATATAATCCCACTGACTCTCGTCACCATCGGGCTCATAGGCAAATAAAGGAGACTCACCTTGCTGCCATGGGGTTAACATGGTTTCATCCGCCAGACGCACTTGCACCAGAGAATCTGCTTTGGCACTTAAGCCTTTCACTCGGCGAATCGACGCATCGGCTTTGGTGATCACATTATCATTGAGCCTATGCTGAGACAGAATGTCATCGGCATTTACTGCCAACTGATACTGGTTTATTTCAGTCTGTAAGATAGGCGCAAGCTGCGCATATTGATGGCTCAAATCTAACGCCAATGCCCGCTTAGTATTGGTTAACTGAGCTTGTGCATCCAAAGTCGAATCCTTTAGCGACGCCTGTAGCAAGCGTAACGCCTCTCCATCTAAGGCTTGGCCATAACTCATGGTTGCCGAAGCCGACAAACACAGCAATAAACTGGATTGAAGTAGTTTCATAGGAGTTCCCTTACCTTAATAAAATTAAACGTGTGTTCGAATTCTCTACATATGAGCACAGACCCGAATCCAAGTAAACCAAACGATAATAATTATCGTTATTTATTAATGGTATAGAATACGCAATAGCGCTGAAACTCTCTAAAAACAAGACTATAGCGATAACGGCTCTCAATTGACCAAAACGTGCGGAGTGAACAGGAAAAAATGAGTTGATAAGCTCAAAGAGGTTGAGCGACAAAAACACAAAAGGCGGATCCTAAGATCCGCCTTTTGTTATTCATAGCCAGAGTGACGTTTCAGAACACGTCATGCGCGCCCTAACAGTCACACTAGCTTGATAAGACAATACTAAACGAGTGAGTGTTACTCTTCGTCGAAATCATCTTCATCAAGATCTTCGGCATCAGTTGCCGCTTCAGCCGCTAATGCTGCCGCTAATTTTGCTTTAGCTTGTTTCTCTGAACGACGTTTATTGCGCTCAGTTAACGTGCCTAAAAACACTTGTAATTCTGTTAAGCCCCAAGCTTGCGCTTCAGCTTCGGTCGCAAAACCATCATGGCTCTTAGACACAACCGTTTTAGTTGATGTCATGCGACGAGTGATTTCAGTTTTCCAACCTTTGTCGCCCTGTGTCACGCGAAAATCGTATTTTTTGCCCTTGCTCATTCTGCTCTATTTCCTAAATGATGCTTGTCACGTTTGTCTTATCAAGCGAACCAAACGCTCATCATAAAACAAAAGGAGCGCAGTGTACTTGATTTCGGCCCAGAAAGATCGCCCAGATGAAAATATTCATGCCAGTTTCATCGACTCGCCCAGTGGAGTCAATTCTCAAGTCTAAAACAACACTGCGCATATATCCCGCTCATCCTCTGTCTATGGCTGTTCATCGCAAGCTAGCGTGCTTTAGATAATCGTCGTGCAAACGGTATATATTCTTGTTTATGTCATAAAAATAGGCTTTTTTAGTCACATTAACACTTTAGAGTTTCTGATTAATATTAATAATTTACATCATTACTCATAGGTAAATCTGATGAAACTACGCCCTATTTCGTCGCTCTCACTCGGCCTGTTAATTGCCACCAGCGCTTTATTAGCTGGTTGCAATAGTGACGATAACAACACAGAAGTCACGCCACCTGCCAGCAAACCTGTTCCGGCTCAAGTGGGAGAAAGACCTTTATTCCTCGTGCGTCAAATGCAAGACAGCACACTTAAAACCCGCTTAGAACAATGCACCACTGACAATTTTTATCGCAGCGAGTTTTCCATCGGCCACCGTGGCGCACCAATGCAATTCCCTGAGCATACAAAGGAATCCTACCAAGCGGCTATCGATTCGGGCGCTGGCATAGTTGAATGTGATGTCACCTTCACCGCCGATAAAGCCTTAGTGTGCCGCCACTCACAGTGCGATCTTGCCAGCACGACCAACATTTTAGCCGTGCCTGAACTGGCCAATAAATGTTCGAGCCCATTCACTCCGGCTGATGCAGCCAATGGCGTCAGCGCATCGGCGACCTGTTGCACCAGCGATATCACCCTCGCCGAATTTAAAACCCTCAAGGGTAAGATGGAAGGCAGCAATCCTAAAGCGACCACTGCGGCCGAATTCATCAATGGCACTCCAAGCTGGCGCACCGATCTCTACGCTGGCAATGGCACCTTGATGACCCACGCCGAAAGTATTGAAATGTTTAAAAAAGCTGGTGTGAAGATGACGCCAGAGCTCAAAGCCGCCAGCGTATCTATGCCATTCGATGGTTTTACTCAGCAGGATTACGCGCAAAAAATGTTAGATGAATACACGGCGGCAGGCGTCGATGCTTCGCAAGTATTCCCTCAATCATTTATCTTAGATGACATCAAATATTGGGTCGCCAACGCACCTGAGTTTGCGAAACAAGCCGTATTTCTCGATGACAGATACGATTATAACAGCGCTTTCGATCCGCAAAACTCTGCCACTTGGTCACCATCAATGGCAGATTTGAAAACCCAAGGCGTCGAAATTATTGCGCCGCCACTCTGGGTTTTAGTCGCCTTAGATGCGGATAAGAAAATCATTCCTTCGGAATACGCTAAGGCCGCCAAAGGCGCTGGGCTTAAGATCATCACTTGGTCGCTGGAACGTTCTGGATTATTAAAAAATGGTGGCGGCTTTTATTATCAAAGCATTACCGAAGCCATAGATAACGAAGGCGATACCTTTGAATTACTCGATGTGTTAGCTAAAGATGTCGGTGTGATTGGAGTATTCTCCGACTGGCCCGCCACTGTGACTTACTATGCGAACTGTATGGATTTATAAGTCATCGATATAGAAAACAAAAAATGCGTTAACGATTGCTCGTTAACGCATTTTTTTATTGCGAAAATAGTCTATATTTCGCCGCGAGCAAGCTATTTAACCTGAGCTCGGGATAAGCAGAGCCGCTGAATAGGCATCTTTTCGGGCCTCTCTGCGTTGCTCTGTCTAACCATAGCTCGCTATGGCGTACGACAGAGCGCCTTGATATGCGCAAAAATCTGCGCATTCAGTCAGAAAATAGATTTTTCGTTTCAAATAAATCACTTATATTATTGATTTAACTTGCTAAACTTAGATTTTTCGACACTCATTATCCCGAATTCAGGTTATTTAAACAGGTGCTGGATATTCTTTAAATCGCCCTTGCCTTCGGCAATTTCTTCCGGCGTTAAACCTGTGACTTCATGCGGGAACACTAACCAGTCTTCAGAGGCATGGATGTAATAGTCAGGCTTTAATGGCACGGCGGTATTTTTTGGCTTGTAATAAGGGCAAGCGATACGGATATCAGTTGGCATATTCAGGCGCATCAACTGACCGAGTTTTTCTTTTAATGCATGGATACTGCGGCCAGAGTCAAACACGTCATCCACAATCAATAAACCGTCGCTTGCGTTCGCATTTTCAACGATGTAATGCAGGCCGTGAACTTTGATTTCTTTGCTTTGCTTGTCGGTACCAATCCCATAATAGGAAGAAGTACGCACGGCAATGTGATCGGTTTCTACTTGTTTAAAGTCGAAAAATTCCTGTACCGCGATCCCGATTGGAGCGCCGCCACGCCAAATACCCACGATAAACTGCGGACGAAAGCCACTCTCATACACTTGCGAAGCTAATAAAAATGAATCTTCCAGCAATTGCTGCGCGGTAACAAAATACTTTTCTGACATGACACAGTCCCCATCACATTGATTTTATTCTTAGGTCGTTAAAGCTTATGACCCCTGTAAGGTCTGTTCGGCGGGTAAAGGTTCCCAAAACACTAAAACAGCTTTGCCTTAGCAAGTGTAGGCAGCCGCCGAATTTTGGGAGCGAATTTTATACCAAAAAAATGCGATGTGCTGCAGTAATAGTAAGAACTTGCGTGACAACAGACATTTATTTTGCCTTTTTAGGCAAAATGCAACAAAAAGGCCACCCTAAGGTGGCCTAAAAACAACGAATAAATACCTGCGTTAAACGATAGGCGTAATCACATGCTCGCCCACTTTTGCCTTGGCGCTATAACCACGTGCCGGTGCCGCTTGGAAATCCTTCGATAGAATGGTATCCACATAATGCCAGTCGCTGCGCACCTCATCAGCGGTGAAAGTGAGCGTCATAAAGCCGCGATCTCTTAAGTTAGCGTACTTAAGATCTGGCACTAACTCGACGATCGCCGCCTCAGTCGCAGGGATCTGCTCAGCGGGCAGATTCAAATAGTACTCAAGACCTGGTGAAGACACTGAGCTGGTCGCAAACTCCACCCCAACGGTATCGCCATCCACATCTTTAAGCTCGTTAGCCCAAGCATTATGGGTATCGCCCGCGATCACGACTAGGTTGAGGTTTTTCGATTTAGCCGTACCTAAAATCACCTCACGCTCGTAGGCGTAACCGTCCCAAGCATCTAAGTTGTATGGAATGGCAGGTAATTGCAGCAGTGCGATAACTTCTGGGGTTAGTAAAGCTTGATTAGCCTGAAGATATTGCAACTCTTGGGCGGTCAGTGTGGGATCATTTGCCGCCGCACGCGCCGCTAGCTTAGCTAACGCGCCTAACATGGCATATTGGGGAATGCTCATCTGCTGAGTCGCAATCGCCGCTGGCAATGACATCTTGCCCATCAAAATCTGTTGCCCTAACACCTGCCACTTGCCCGTTGCTTGCAGCAGAGTGCCCTGCAGCCATAACAATTGCGTCAGACCCAGCATAGTGCGAGTGGTCGAAGTCACATCGGCAAGGAAACGCTCACCCGCAAACGAACCCGTTGTCGGATCCATATAATCAGCATAATCGAGCTGTTTA
Organism: Shewanella septentrionalis; assembly: GCF_025370265.1. NCBI lineage: Bacteria > Pseudomonadati > Pseudomonadota > Gammaproteobacteria > Alteromonadales > Shewanellaceae > Shewanella > Shewanella septentrionalis. The sequence continues at coordinate 26,860 of NZ_JAMTCC010000034.1, forward strand.
TCACGGGCCAATACACGGGTATCGAGCATGTGCAGGTCGACGAGATTTCCGTAACTGAAGCTGCGGTAAATCTCTTCATGGTTCCCTTCGCGCCATGGACGAATAGGCAACCATTCGAAATAAGCTTGCAGTGCCGCTTCTTTGCGGACGGCAAAATCGCCTTCGCCTTCGTTATGATTCTCGGCGCCATCACGCCAAGTATCGTTGGCCACTTCGTGGTCATCCCACACTGTGATAAAAGGCACTTTCGCGTGTAACTTTTGCAGGCTCGCATCGGTATGGTACTGGCCATAACGGGTGCGATAATCGCCCAACGTCAGCAACTCAGTGGCCGGTAAGACTTCACGGCCAAGCTCTGCAGCATGCTCACTGGCATAACCGCCACGGGCATATTCATAGATGTAATCGCCTAAATGCACCACGGCATCTAAGTCATCCTGCGCCGCTGCTAATTCATATACGTTAAAGTATCCGGCTGGAAAGTTCGCACAGGACATCACCGCCAGTTTGACAGAACTCACATCGCCCTCAGGCAGAGTACGGGTTTTACCCACGGCTGAGGTTTTGTCACCTGTCATAAAGCGATAAAAATAGTTTTGGCCAGCACGTAAGCCGCGGGCATCAATCTTAACCGTGTAGTCACGGCTTGCATTAGTGACCATCTCACCCGTGGTCACTAATTGAGCAAAGGCCGCATCGCTTGCCACTTGCCAACTCACTTTTACATCGCCCTCAGATTCAGGCGTGACACGGGTCCAAAGGATCACAGCATCAATCGCAGGATCGCCACTGGCAATCCCATGTAAAAATTGTGCAGGTACAGAATTATCATCATTACTATCACTACAGCCCATCAAGCCGTAAGAGATCACAGCAACGCCAACACCTTTGGCCGACATAGCCAAAAAGTCACGACGAGTTACGGTACGATTCATTATTATTATTCCTTGTTAGAAAAGGCTTCACTGGTATGAGGTCTAATGAGACCCCGATTGTGAGACATCACTGTTACACATTTGTGACATCTTTGTCAGCCTTTTATGATTTCTATCAATTCAAATACTTATACTGAATGGCGTACTTTATTTAAGCAGGGCTGGCGCAGCGAACAAGGAAGCTGCTAACATCGGTGCAGGCTAACGCAGCGTGTTAAATGCACGCCTAAGAATGGCAAGAAAAGGAATTTAACAATGAAAGTCAGCGATATTATGAGTGATCAAGTCATCTGCATCAGCGATGGCGCCAGTTTGAAAGATGCCCACCATCTGATGCAAACCCGTGGCGTACGCCACTTACCTGTGATTTCTGAAATTGATGGCACCCTCGTTGGCGTACTCACCCATAAAAAGATGATCGCCAGCGTGATGACTATGTTGAATAAATACGGCCAAGGCGCGCTCGATCGTAAAGAGCGATACACGCCGATCACAACCGTGATGGACCAAGACTATCAGCATCTTACCGCCGACGAGCCCTTAACTGTGGTGGTGGAATATTTTATCGAAAACAAACTCGGCTGCTTGCCCGTTGTCGATGTTGATAAAAAGGTACTCGGTATCGTCACCTCATCCGACTTTATCAAGCTGTGTCGTACCCTGCTGCAAGAGCAAGCGTAACGTTTTACGCTCCTTTTCTTCTATGTCAGCCTTTTACTACGTAAAGGCTGACGCTGTCTTTTTTATAAACTGTGTTTTCTATAAAAAGAAAGGATTCCCTTGGCTAAATTACTCTCACAAGAACAATTTATTCGCGCCTATGAATGCGCAGAATTTGGCTGTTTTGCCAATCAACAACAACTCGCCAAATTACTCGCCGATCCCGATTACGACTTTTTACATCAAGACAGTACCTACTTTGGCAAAGCGGCGACACAAATCACCTGTATCAGTGACTTACAAAGTATGGAGGAATTGCATTTTGTCGCGGCCAACTTGAATTGGGATAACGATGATCCCGACATGGTCAGGGCGATTATCGAACATCCACTCTGCGACGCAGGTACCGCCTTATTACTCTACTGGTACGGACAAGGCTTTTATTACTCCACGCCGGAGACGCTCGACACGCCTTTTGGACAGCTATTCAAAACCATAACCGATAGATTTGTTGCGCGCGGCTATGCCAGTTATAAAATCCATTTTGACCCGATTAAAGAATGTTTTATGCCCTCATTAGAAGACGTTCTTACTAGAGGATGCCAAATTCCAGGGGCTATTTTTGCCCCCTACAGCACTATGGAAATCGAAACCTATGAAGGGCATCCAAGGTATCTACAATTTAAAAATGAACTACTGAAATCGGGCAAATGGGGCAGCCAATAAGTGCTGACCTTTTGTTATCAGCGCGGTTTAAGCTGGGGTTACTGGCGGAATACGCGTAAAACGCTGCCAGCGGCACGAGCGCCAGCGATACACCATAATCAGGCCGCGGATCCATTCATCTGCCGCAACGGCAAGCCATGCTGCAAGCACGCCGTAACCTAAATGCAAGCCAAAGAACCATGCCAATAGCACGCCAATGCCCCACATGCTAAAGAGGCCAACCCGCACAGGAAACGCCACATCACCCGCGCCTTTTAATGCCGAAATTATCACCAGATTAAACACCCGCCCCGTTTCGAGCGCGATTGAACCTGCAAGTAATAACGCTGTCAGTTGGATGACTTCTTCGTTTTCACTTAGCCAGCCAACAATAGTGAATCGCTGCCAGTAGAATACTAAGACGATACCAAGGGAAACCATAAAGCCCACTAGACAGTAACGCTGCACCCGAGTGGTGATTTCATCGAACCATTGTTTGCCAACATAGTATCCGGTCTGAATTTGCGTCGCCTGTCCGAGCGCCACCGCAAAGCAATAAATAAACCGGCTGATGTTTAGCCCATAGGTATAAGCCGTGAGCGATAACGTCCCCATCTGACTGATAAAATAGATAATGGTCATCTGAGCTACATTGTAAGACAGCATCTCGCCGGCATTGAGCAAACCGATACGCATCACGCTCCAATAAGTGCTGCGCGGCAGTAACTTAAGTCGTTGCAGTGGCAGCGGAATTTGCTTGTGCCGGATCACCATCAGCATGATCACAGCGCCGATGATCTGACTGGTGACGGTGGAAATTGCCACCCCTGTTACCCCATAAACAGGCAAGCCAAAAGGAGAATACAGGGCAATATAATTACCGATGACGTTCATCAAGCCTGTGCTTGAGGTAACTAACATGGCCGAGCGGGTAAAGCCGTAACTTCTTAAAATCGCAGCAAAAGCGATGTTCATGACCAAGCCAATACTCAAGCTGCCGCAAATCACTAAGTAGTCATATCCAAAGCCTGCCACATCGTGTTCAAGCGCAAACAGGCCGATAATCCCCTTAGCGCCGAAGAACATAGAGGCCCCCATGATCAAGGCGAGTCCTAAGCTCAATGCGACACTTGCCACCCCGATATCGACCGCCTGTTGCGACTGGCCTGCGCCATTGTTCTGGCTAATCAAGATGCTCGCGCCTGTGCTCACCATCATGGACATGACCATCATGAAGAACATCAGTTGAGTCGTGAGTCCCACCGCTGCAACCGCATTATCGGAATAATGGCTGAGCATAAAAATGTCGCTGATCCCAAGCAGTGATTGCAGCAAGGTCTCGACAAAAATCGGCCAAGTGAGGGCGACTATGCTCATGCGTTGTTGCAATGTTTTGGGTGCTTTAGCCACGAAGAATTCCTGCAAATAGAGTACGGATAACGATGTGAGCGCTGGCTCAATGTGTCGCTCAAACGGTATCTTGGCAACCTATATTTTAGCCAAGAGACTGAAAGCAACTTTCACAAATAGACAACCTAGTGCTAACTAACACACAATCAGGCGGAAATTTAAGTGCATAAAGCCTGTCAGTCAATTTAGTTGGTAATTTTCTTACATGACACACTACAACTCAATCTGTGATCGTGAAAAAGATGCTGGCTGCAACCGTATTCATTACTGAGTTAATGCCAAAGTTAACTTCCGCCATCATGATAAGCCCATAACAAAGCTCATAGCTGAGCATTAATCTTGGCTACCAATTCCGTTAAGCTGCCGATAAACTCTGCCCATTACAGAACAGCCGAGCGCACTGAACATTGAGGGAGTATTAAATGAGCCAACTCTATTTAGAAGAGGGAATTAAACAATTGGTTAGCGAGTTTATCGCGGCGGGTTGTCCATCGGTGCGAGAGCAGACCATTGAGCAACGTAGACAAGGTTATATCGCCAGCACGGTACTCGCAGGTGAAGCGGAAGAGGTGTTCGAGGTGCGCGCAGTTTCTATCGATGGCGCAGAATTGACCCTGTTCAAACCTTCGGCAGTAAACGATTTACCCGTTGTCATTTACTACCATGGCGGCTGTTTTGTCAGTGGCGGCGTTGAAACCCACAATCAACAACTGCGTAAACTCGCCAATGATGCTGGCGCACTGGTGATTGCCGTTCGCTATCGCCTCGCCCCAGAACATGTTTATCCCGCCGCCCACGACGATGCCTGCCATGCAGCAGAAGTCATCTATCAACATTGCCACCAATGGGGCGGTGATAACACCAAGATCACCCTAATGGGCGACAGCGCCGGCGGCCATTTAGCCCTAGTCACTTGCCTGCGTTTAAAAGCCAAAGGGCAATGGTTGCCACACAAACAAGTGCTTATCTATCCTATGCTCGATGCCACCGCGAAGAGCCAAAGCTATAGCGACAATGGCGAGAAATACATCATCACCCGCGACACCTTGCTAACAGGTTTCGATCTGTATTTAGATTGGCACCCCAGAACCGATGCCGAAGCCAGTCCACTACGCCGTGATGACTTAGCAGGCTTACCCGAAACCCATATCATCACCGCCGAATTCGATCCACTCGTCGATGAAGGTGAACAGCTATTTAGGAATCTATTAGAGGCTGGCGTCAATGCCCACTGCCGTCGTTATCTTGGCGTCATCCATGGTTTCTTCCAACTCTCGGGCGTGAGCCGTTCCGCTCGGGATGCCATGGTGCAGGTGACCAATATAGTGAAGACAGCCTAACGTCATACTTGATGATTAATTCATAAAAAAGGCTTTCTATCTAGATAGAAAGCCTTTTTTAACCGTTTGATATTTAAATTTAAACGGTTTTCTTTCGATACGCCAAGAACAACAAGACTATACCTACGGCTAAAAACGGTAAGCTCAGAAGTTGTCCCGCACTTAGCACTGATTCAGAGTAAGCCGCTTGGCTGACTTTAATCGATTCAATCGCAATTCGCGCACTAAATACCGACACCAGAAACAGGCCGAAAATCGCGCCATGCCGTTGTTTAATCTGCGTAAATTGATACAGAGCATAAAGCGCAATAAAAATAGCCAAATAGGCAAAAGCCTCATAAAGCTGCGCCGGATGTCTTGGCAACATATCAACACGGGCAAATATAATGCCCCAAGGTTTAGTCGTTGGATCGCCTAAAATCTCTGAGTTGGCAAAGTTCGCCATACGCACAAAAAAGCCAAAAATGGCGGTGGCGATCGCGAGTCTATCCAACAAAAACAGGAATGGCAGCTTCACTTTGCGTTGGTAATAATACAGCGCCAGAATCGCCCCTAAACCCCCACCGTGGCTGGCGAGTCCACCTTCCCAAATCGCCAAAATCTTAAGCGGATGGGCAAAGTAATAAGCCGGATCGTAAAAAATACAATGGGCTAAACGCGCGCCCACTATGATGCCAACCACACAATAAATCAGTAGATTATCAAGGGACTCGACATCGAGGTTTTCCTTGATATAAATCCGCTTCATCACCTGAAAACCGGCAGTGATAGCAACAGCAAACAAGACTCCATACCAATGTATTTTTAGTCCCATAAACGAGATTAATACAGGATCGAGCTCCCACACTAAGTGTTCCAAATTCAATTACTCCTAACACTTGGTACATAGAGGTACGCCAAAAAGCCTGTTTTACGTGGTTAAACGCCAATAGACAAGCCTTGCCGCGGGGATATCTTACTATTGAGCCAAATTTAACGACACTGAATAGCGCCGAATTAGCAGAATGATGCAATTTCGACCGAATCGAACTCTCACTCATTAATGGGTTAATTCACGCACTAATGGACGCGCTTTTTTACACCACTAGCGGCTCAGACGTTTGATGATTTCGCTGTGCTGTGGATAGTGGGCTAGTAACGTTTTTTGGCTAAATAGCTTGAAATCATCGAAGGTAAAACCGGGGGACACCATGCAGCCCACGAGCGAAAAACCGGGTTGATTCATGGCTGAACCAAAGATACAGCCCTTAGGGACTAAAAACTGTGGTCGCTCACCCGCCGCTAAATTAAGCCCTAATTGCGCCGTGGTTAACACACCTTCAGGGTCAATCATATAAATGGTGAGCGATTGTCCTGCATGGAAGTACCACATTTCATCGGCGGTTAGTCGGTGAAAGTGGGAAACTTCCCCCGTGCGCAGTAAAAAATAGATACTGCTCCATAATGCCCGAGTCTGATCAAACGGCGTTTCAGAACGATAGGATGAGCGGTAATAGCCGCCCTCAACATGCTGTTCTAGCGCTAAATGTTCAATAAAATCATCGGCAGTGTGCATGATAAATCCCTGGATAAAATTAAAACCGCAATTGAGCTTCTAAGTCTACTCGAAAATCATCTGCCCACTAAGCGCCATAATTAAGCTTTTTGAACATAAGCACACACGCCAAAGCAAAACATCACTTAAGAGTCATTATGATAGGCAAAGAACGAGTAATGGCTTTGTGGTATCAATCGCGTGAGTGACTTGGCAAAATCATGACGACAAATAAATTGTACGCCGTGCCGTAATGATTTGTTGTTCAAACCCAAAGCGGCTAGATTATTATGAGTTAGCGGGATTCATTGGCGGCTAAATAAAGCTCCAAAGAGCGGCTCGTAATGATGACTTGGACACGCAGACATAAAGTTAAGTGACTTTCCACAGGGATCTTAATTGATGATCAATATTGAACAGATGGCGTTAATCCTCGATGCACTGCCAGATCCTGCCTTAATATTGTCAAAAAGTGGTCGGTACGTGGCTGTATTCGGCGGTAAAGATGGGCGTTATTACCACGATGGCAGTGGCTTAGTCGGCTTGTACCTTACCGATGTATTAAACCCCAATAAAACAAATTACTTCTTAGGCATTATTGAGCAAGCTTTGGCTAGCCGAACATTACTGATTGAGGAATATGAACTTAGCAATAAAGATGTCAAAGGCTTGCCCGATGCGGGCCCAGATAAACCCATTTGGTTTGAGGGGCGAATTCAGGCGTTAGATTTTCTCGTCAATGATGAACCTGTGGTGCTCTGGGTCGCCAGTAATATTTCAAAGCGGCATGAGCTTGAACTACAACTGCGTCAGCTCAGCGACACCGATCAGCTCACAGGGTTATATAATCGCCGCCGCTTAGAACGTGACTTAATCGTTCAATTCGACACTTTTCAGCGCCACCGTACGCCCACCTCAATCTTGATCCTCGATTTAGACCACTTAAAGTCCATCAATGATCAGCTAGGTCACTATGCTGGCGATCAAATTATCATCGCCGTTGCCGAAACCTGTCGTACACAATTTAGAAAAACCGATAGCGCGTATCGTTTTGGTGGTGATGAATTTGTGATTGCCCTGCCCGGTGTCGAGCATTCGCAAGCGGTTGAATTTGCAGAATACCTCTGCGATTGCTTTTACACTGAACTGCAAAAATATGCGGTTAAAGACTTATTTGCCACAGTAAGTATCGGGGTCGCCAGCATAGAAGCATTGGATACTTCCTATGAAGACACGCTTAAGCGGGCCGATGCCGCCTTGTATCAAGCTAAACGTAACGGTAAAAATCGAGTTATATCAAATACCGCCTGAGCTGGGTTGAACATTTCAAACCACACATAGCAATAACAAGCGCCCTTAATAAGTGATAGCCACAAGTGCTCATAAGCAGCACGCATCAAAAGGCAGCCAACAAAAAAGCGAACCCTAAGGTTCGCTTTTAAACACATTAAGCTAATGCTAAATAACAGAATTAATTCGCGTCTTTCGCAGCTTTACGGGCTTGATGCAGTTTTTTATAGCTTTCAATCAATCTTAAATGCGGCTCAATACCCTCGAGCTGCATGCTGGTCTTAGTTAAACCGCTAAAACGTATTTTTCCTGTAACACTGCCAACCACTTGCTCCATCACTTCCTCACCAAACATACGGGTGAAGTTATGGATAAAATCATCAAGTTCTAACTCTTCATCTAAAGTCACTTCTAGCACAGCATTCATGGCTTGATAAAACAGGCCGCGTTTAACGGTATTGTCGTTAAACTGCAGGAACTCGCCGACTAGCTCAATCGCGTCTTCATGCGCACCGAGTGCCAAATAAATCAGGATCTTAAGCTCGATAATCGTGAGCTGACCCCAAACGGTATTTTCATCAAATACAATGCCGATTAAGGTGCGAATATCCGTATAGTTATCGAGTTGGCTTTCTTCTAAACGATTGACCAAATTAGCCAATTGCTTAGTGCTTAACGAATGTAGATTTAAGATATCTTCACGGTACGCCAGCGCCTTGTTGGTATTATCCCAAATCAAGTCATCAACTGGATAAATCTCCGAATAATCAGGAACTAAAATACGGCACGCCGATGCGCCTAAATCGGTAAACTCGGCGATATACACCTCTTTACCTAACGCTTCTAAGATGCCAAACAGGCCGTTGGCTTCTTCTTCGCTGGTGCCAGAAAAATCCCATTCGCAGAATTCATAATCAAATTTACTGCTAAAGAAGCGCCATGAAATCACTCCTGTTGAATCAATAAAATGCTCAACAAAGTTTTCTGGCTCGCTGACCGCCATGCTGTTAAAGGTTGGTTTTGGCACGTCGTTTAAGCCTTCGAAGCTACGGCCTTGCAACAGCTCTGTTAAGCTGCGCTCTAGTGCCACTTCAAAGCTTGGGTGCGCACCAAATGAGGCAAACACGCCGCCGGTTTTCGGGTTCATCAGGGTCACGCACATCACAGGGAACTGGCCGCCGAGTGAGGCATCTTTGACCACAACCGGGAAGCCCTGCTCTTCTAAGCCCTTAATGCCTGCGAGGATGCTTGGGTACTTTTCGAGTACAGACATAGGCACATCGGGCAGGACAATTTCTTGCTCAATGATTTGGCGTTTTACAGCGCGCTCAAAAATCTCTGACAAGCACTGTACATGGGCTTCTTGCAGATTATTACCCGCACTCATGCCATTGCTTAAGAACAAGTTTTCAATCAGGTTCGATGGGAAATAAACCGTTTCACCGTCAGATTTACGGGTGTAAGGAATCGCACAGATACCGCGCTTAACATTACCTGAGTTGGTATCAATCAAGTGCGAACCGCACAGCTCATCGTCTGGGTTATAAATCTCTAAACAATAGTCATCCAGAATTCCCGCTGGCAGCGCATCGTCTTCTTCTAACGCAAACCACTTTTCATTGGGATAATGCACAAATTCGCTATTAGCGATTTCGGTACCAAAGAATTGATCATTATAGAAAAAGTTGTTATTTAACCTCTCAATAAACTCGCCGAGTGCCGAGCACAGTGCGCTTTCTTTGGTCGCGCCTTTACCATTGGTAAAACACATTGGCGAAGCGGCGTCACGAATATGCAGTGACCAGACGTTCGGCACTATGTTACGCCATGATGAGATCTCAATCTTCATTCCAAGATCGGCGAGCATTCCCGTCATATTCGCAATGGTCTGCTCCAGTGGCAGATCTTTACCCAGAATAAAGGTGCTCGAGGCGCCATTAGGCTGGCCCATCAGCATGGCATTGGCGTCTGCGTCTAGGTTTTCAACGGTTTCAATCTTAAATTCTGGACCCGTTTGCACCACTTTTTTAACGGTACAACGGTCAATTGAACGCAAAATACCTTCGCGATCTTTATCGGAAATATCTTCTGGCAATTCAACCTGAATTTGGAAAATCTGGTTGTAGCGATCTTCTGGATCAACAATATTGTTCTGCGACAGTCTGATGTTATCCGTTGGAATATCGCGGGCTTTGCAATACACCTTCACGAAATAGGCCGCACACAGGGCTGACGACGCTAAGAAATAATCAAACGGACTAGGAGCAGAACCATCACCTTTGTAGCGGATCGGTTGATCGGCGGTCACGGTAAAATCATCAAACTTGGCTTCAAGTCTAAGATTGTCGAGAAAATTAACTTTGATTTCCATTGAATATGATTTCCACTAAATATGCGAGTCTGTAGCAGCCCATCGACCAAGTCGCGTCATTGGTAATGAGTCATTAAGGGGGAATTATCGGTGTTTTTGGCCCATTAGTCTTGGGTTAATTATGTTAAAAACCACAATCGGGGCATTTGCGGCTGAGCTTAGTGGGTTGAGTAGCGGGTTTGAGTTGGAGCTTAGATTAAATAACAGGAAGGCCAAGTAAGCCAATCGGTCGCAGAGTCACACTCTGTACAAGAAAAAATTATGGATGTTTTTCAGTCTCTCGCTTAACCGACAGAGAGACCATATTGCCTTAAAATTAAGTGTCTGATGTGATTAGACCAAACTAGGGCTGATTCTATTTATTGCATTTTAAATACCTAATTTTTCACAAAATCAAGCCGAATAAGTTTCAATGCCACAATTGGAGTTGTTAAATATATTGTGTAGTAATGGTCAAATAACGCCCTACTGGCTCCGCGCTAACCTTACCTTTATAAAAAATCCGCACTTCTTCCTCCTGCGCAACAACTTAAACATTGTGCTTTAGTGCATCTTCATACTTATCACTCACCAATTGTTGACTTAAGGTTAATAAAGAATGTAGATTTTACATGTTGATATGGATATCGTTAACCTCAGGTTAACAGATTGCAAACTCAATGATGCAAAAAATATATAATAACTATTATCCAACTACATGCGATTTGTAATCACGTGGGACGAGTTGGGACTAAGGGAGAAAGTATGTTTAAACGAAATTTATTGTCCACGGCAGTAAGGTATTCCTTACTACTTGGTGCCACAGCTTTTGCAGGTAATATTTACGCTGCAGAGGCAGCAGAGGAAGTGGCTCCACAAGAGACAAAGCTGCAAACTGAGCAAGAAGATCTATTAGGGGCTGAAGACATACAAGAGCGTGTCGTTGTTACAGGTTCTCGTATTCGTAAAGCTGAGTTCTCACAAGCTTCTCCAATTCAGGTGATTAGCGGTGACGTTTCTCGTGAAATGGGTATGTTTGACGCTAGTTCAATGCTGCAGTCGACTAACCAATCGGCAGGGATCCAGATTGACAACTCATTTGGTGGTTAGGTTCTTGATAACGGTCCAGGCGCAAGTACGATTGGTTTCCGTGGTTTAGGTGCCGAACGTACTTTGGTTCTTATTAATGGTCGACGTATGGCACCTGCTGGTGTTGGCGGAGCGCCAACATCTCCAGATTTGAACTTAATACCTGGTATTATGGTTCAGCGCATTGAAAACTTATTTGACGGCGCTTCAACTGTCTATGGTTCTGACGCCGTTGCTGGTGTTGCCAACGTTATTCTCAAACAAGATGTTGAAGGTTTCGAAGTTAACGCAGCATATAGTCAACCGAAAGGTGATGGCGGTGAAGAGGTCAATTTATCCGCACTTTGGGGTAAAACCATGGATAATGGTTTTATTACAGTTGGCGCAGAATATATGGATAGAAAAACACAAACACGTGGTGGCTATGACTTCACTACGGGTTGTGAAGAACGTATTTTTGAAGCTGAGGATGGACGCATCATTACTCGTGCTAGTGGTAATGGCCCTGTTGCTCGAGGCGATGTCGATACCTGTGATACTTTCCCGCTAACTAACCGTGTACAATTTGATAACTTTTGGGGGAGTTTATATTCCACTCCAGGTTATACAAACGTAGGCATTCCAGGATTTAGTGAAACGACTGTTCCAAATCAATACGCTGGTTTATTACCAACCTGGGTTGAAGCAGACTCTAATGGTGATGGCATTCCAGATCGTGTCATGGTCGATGGTAATATGGATGGCTTTATGGACGTGGATTTACAAGATCCACGCTATGCATATCAGCAATCTGAGTACTATCGCTCTGGCGACTATATCTCTAGTCAAAAACGCTTATCTGTCATGCTCAATGGTGAATATAATTTCCAAGATGATAGTGATACTACCTTTTATTACGAAGGTCTGTATGCCAAACGTAAGTCACCAATTTTTAATCCCGGAGCACAAATATTCCAGTGGGTAAATGCAACCAATCCGTATAACCCTTGTGGCACCAATGGCATCAATTGTATGGCTGAAGTGGGTGCAGACTGGGGGCCAGTGGATGCTCGACCAATTATAAATATTCGTGGTGATCGTGATCAGACTGATGTTGAAGTTGCACAGTATCGTACAGTTGCCGGTTTTACAGGTAATTTACCGGTATTTGAGAACATAGGTTTAAATAACTGGTATTACGATATCTATGCTTCGTACAGTGCTTCTAAAGGTACTGATGAGCGCCGCGGTATTAATGAAGCAGCATTAGTCCATTCGTTAGAAACATCAGTATTAAATGCCGATGGTTCTATCACATGTGGTGATGGTACTGATGGTTGTGTGCCTGTTAACTTATTTGCCCCTGATTTATATCAAGCGGGTGGTGGTACATTAAGTCAAGCAGAAGCCGATTATTTGTTCATTGACCGTAATATGGAAACCAAAGTTAACCAGTTTGTCGTGAGCGGTTTCGTAGGTGGTGATCTGTTTAATTTACCTTGGAACGCTGAGCCAGTATCAAGCATTTTAGGTCTTGAATATCGTCGCGACGAGATTGAGTCTAATCCTAATGCAGCAGCAGCAGATGGTTTACTATGGGGATATTTTGCTGACCAAGGTGCTGATGGTTCACGTATTTTACGTGAAGCGTTTGCTGAGTTTGAATTCCCATTAGTTAAAGGTAAGCCAGGCATTGAAGAGCTATCCCTAACAGCATCAGGACGTCTTTCGTCTGAAAGTTACTATGATACTGCATCGACTTATAGTTTAAAGGCTGTTTATCGCCCTGTTGAATGGGTGACGCTACGTGGAACACAAGGTACTTCTTATAGAGCGCCTAACTTACGTGAGCGTTTCTTAAACGGTACAACGGGCTTTAATACCGTTAGCGATCCATGTGTAGTGCCAACAGATGCTCGAATTACTGATCCGTTGAATCCAAACGTACCACCAACATATAACCCAGCTGAAGATAATCGTGACGCCTCAGTGCTCGCCGCATGTCAAGCAGCAGGAGTTGATCCAACCTCACTTGGTATGGGTGTAAATGGTGGTGATGACTTTAGCGATAGCTACAGTGCTGAAATTGTGACAGGTGGCTCTACTGAACTTGAGCCAGAAACATCTGTGGCGAAAACTTATGGATTCGTAATTGAACAGCCTTTCTTTGAGGATGTTAATTTTACAGTATCTATGACCCGTTTCGACATCGAAGTCACTAACAGTATTGCTGAACCAAGTGCATCATACAGTATCGATCAATGTTACAGCGCAGATGGTAATGCAGCGTTCTGTAATCGTATCGATCGTGACGCTGGTGGTCAGATTAACTTAGTGGATTCTAGTTTCATTAACATTGGTCTATTGACGTCTAAAGGTTATGACTACAACGTTTACTACAGCCAAGAGTTTGTTTTATTTGACAAAGGACTGGATATTTCTTTAGATCTACAAGCGACTCAAATGACAGAGTCTCTCTACGATGTATTGGGCACAGTAGACGATAACTTAGGTGAGCCAGATGTGCCAGAATGGCGTGCTTCTGCATTGCTTTCGTTTGATTATAACGATTTTAAACTTAGCTGGCAGACTCGTTATATTGGCGCAGGTTCTGAGGATGATCTTGGTGATTTTGTGGAGGATACAGTCGCTTGTACTGGTATGACTAACTCTTCAGGTGGTCCATTACTATGTCGTCCTCTTGGATTTACCGAAGATTATTATGTACATAGCGTGTCACTTTCTTATGACATGGATAACTACTCATTCTCTTTAGGTGTTCGTAACGTATTTAACGATGCGCCACCTAAAGTTGATGCAGAGGGCTCATTCTCTAACACAAACATTCCGTTAGGTGTGGGTTATGAGAGACCACGTACAATATTCATGAACGTTGGTGCTAAGTTCTAATAGGCTTTTCTATCAGATGTAAAAATGGCCTCGCTATGCGGGGCCATTTTATAGAAGGATTTAACATGAAATTTGCAACTCTTAGTTTTTTTGCACTAGCAGTAATAGGTTTATCTGCTTCGGGAGAGGCCAGAGAAACAACGACTATGCCTTCGTCTGAAAAGGTATCCTTAGACGCCTTTACCATGATGCCACTAATTCGCAGTGTATCTGTATCAGATGATGGAAAAAAACTCGCTATACTTCGTGCTACCAGCAAGGAAGGTGATTACATAATTGAGATTAGAAATCCGCATAATCTAAGTGAAAAGCCGATTGTACTAGGCGCAGATAAAATGATGGTGTCAGGAGTCGTATGGCTAAATAACAATAAATTAGGGGTAATGTTTCGCCAAATTTTGAAAGACGGCGCCAGTAAGTTTTGGACAAATAAATTTGCTATTATTTCGGCTGATGGTAAAGGATCATGGCTTATTCCATTTAAAGATGAGCCTCGTGCGGGATTTTCACTCATCGATCGCCTACCAGATAATGACAACGAAGTACTTGTAGAGACAGATTTAAATCGGAATTATATTCCTGATGTTGTTCGCTTCAATATTAATACTGGTCGCAGCGTAACGGTTATGCGTGGTAGTACTAAAATCTCCGGTGGTTTTATCTCTGATCATGATGGCGATATTCGTGCCGCTCAAGGATGGAATTTTGCAGACAACGCAATAGATCTTTTTGCTCGTGAAAAAAATAGCGAAGAATGGAAGCTCATTAAACAAATTTCACCTAAAAGCCGAGAAAGCTACAGTTTTGCAGGATTCTCTGTAGAAAATCCTAATGAAATTTATGTTAATGCTAATTTGGGTAATGATAAAACTGGTATTTATCTATACAACATCAAAACAGGTACCTATTCAGAGCGTCTATTTGGACTCGAAAATGTCGATGCCGATGGCGTGATTTTTGATAGAAATGGCAAAACATTAGGATTTAGTTATACCAATAAACACCCTGAAAGATACTTTGTTGATGATAAAGAGCAAGCACTTTACGATGCGTTAGCGCCGTTGTTTAAAGATAAATTTGTTTCTATTATCAGCCGTTCAAATGACGATAACGTACTTGTTGTTAGAACAACATCAGCAAAAGACTCGGGTAGTTTTTACGTGATAACAGATAAAAAGTCTTTAGAAAAAATTGGTGAGAGATTGCCATTCTTGCAAGAAGATATACTTTCGAGTGTTAAGTATGTTTCATATACCGCTCGAGATGGCAGAAAGATTAATGCATATGTCACTTTGCCAAAAGGAAAAGCGCCATTTCCAGCTGTCGTATTACCTCATGGCGGACCATGGGTTCGCGACACCATTTTGTTTGATGAATGGGCTCAACTTTTAGCGAGTAATGGTTACGTTGTTATCCAGCCTAACTATCGTGGTTCGACGGGTTATGGGATTGAGCATTGGACCGCAGGCGATGAGAACTGGGGACTGAAAATGCAGGATGATTTAGATGACGCTGCATTATTTTTAGTTGAAAAGGGACTAGCCACAAAAGATAAACTTGCGATGTTTGGTTGGAGCTACGGAGGCTATGCTGCATTTGCCGCCTCTATGCGCGACAACAATATATATCAATGCACAGTTGCAGGCGCTGGCGTTAGTGATTTAAGTCGAATTAATGCGACATTGAATGACAGTCGCTATCTATCAAGATTACAACGTCCAACAATCAAAGGCATATCGCCATTAGAGCAGGTAGAAAAAGTTAACGTCCCTATTCTCGTTATTCATGGCGATATCGATAGTCGTGTACCAGTCGAACATAGTCGAGCGTTCGTTAAAAAGTTAGAAGAATATAAAAAGGACTACAAATATGTAGAACTTAAAGATGCCGACCATTTCAGTGACACATTATTTTATAACCATAAAACAATACTATATACAGAATTGCTAAATTGGTTAGACAACAAATGTGGTTTAAAATAGTCACTTTTTAAAGTTGAAAGCCTAGATATAATCTAGGCTTTTTTATGTTGGCGCCCCATATTTTCCCATCTGGACAGGCTTGAGGACAAAGGCTGCTCCCCGATGAGTGACTAATCCACCATGTCATAGCTAAAATGCTTTCCGTATGTAGACTGAACATGAAACATGCTCAAGCGATTAACTTTCTCCCCATACTGATTTATTTAAATTAATGAATATGACGAGACACCTGGTTGCCATTTATGTAATGGTGTATCAAATCAAGATTTCAGAAGAAACGATTACCCTATTAGTGACTATCTACAGGCGGTACCAAGTAATCAACGAAACTTTTCAAAGCAATTTATAGTGTCATGATACTGATTAACGCAACAAATTCATCACTGCACATAAAGTCATCGACGATAACATAATTACCTCTATCATTTGGGATTTGGGGTAGCCGAAGTTTGTGTTACACCGCAACCGAGACAACAAACTATAACTAAAAATCATTAATGCAGAGTTTATGCTATTGCAAATATGGTTTGTTAAACCTATCTTAGGCCAGAATTTAACTCCGAAGTGAGCCATAAGAAAAACATAAAAAGGACAAGCCAATCGGTCGCAGAGTGACACTCTGTGCGAGAAAAATTATGGATGTTTTTCAGTCTCTCGCTTAACCAACAGAAAGGTTAAATACATCTTAGTGGGTAATGACAAGACCATGCCAAAGGCGACACACATAGCGCTGATAATAATCCCTTGCACGCCCATCGCCTCAACGGTTTCATTAAAGTTATGCAGATAAATTCCCAGCGCAATAAGACAAATCCCCACACTAATGCAAATTTTCAGCGTTAAAATCAGCTTTTCATTCGTCACTGTTCCGCCCTTACCCTTTGCCGCTATGTCGCTTTGCTACTGGTCCGCTGCAAATCAGATATACGCTCAAGGTTTGCAAAATTCTAGCCGCCATTTGCATCAAGTTTAACTAATATAGTGAACGCATTTCCCCCAGAGAGCCTTGATTAAGATCAACGAAAGTAGCCCAATTTAAGGTGCCCCCAACCCATGAGGCATAAGAAAAAAGCGTGCTTTTTGTCATTTACATTATATTTTTGTTAACTTAAGCACTTAAGAATATGGGAAATTAGCTATACTGCCCTGAAATAAAAAGGGTGTTCATCATGGAGTCGTCAAGCATGTCTAATTTCAGTTTACGTAATAAATTACTGCTGTTATCGCTATTCCCGTTAATCCTGACCCTGTGCATACTCATGACAGTTTCTTACTATGTCGAACAAAGCGCCCTTGCCGATGAAGTCACAACGTTTAGAACTAAGCTTATCGGTGAACGTAAAACCCAAATAAAAGAAGCCACCGAAATTGCGGCCGGCATAGTGCAATATCAGTTGTCTTTAAAAGAAAATGGCAATGTAAATCAAGCGCTACGTGATATCCGTTTTGGCAGTTCAGGCTACTTCTTTATCTACGACTCCCAAGGCAAAAACCTATTCCATGCCGTCATGCCCAACCTCGAAGGGCAAAATAAAATTGATATGACAGATCCCCGCGGCACTAAAATCATTGTCGGTTTACTCGATGCCGCTAAAAAAGGGGACGGTAACTTCTCGTTCTATTTCCAAAAACCGAATACCAATGAGCAAATTGAAAAAATCGGTTACTCCATGATGATCCCTGGCACTGACTGGATGCTAGGCACGGGAGTCTATATCGATGATATCGACACTGTCGTTGAGGATTATCGTGCGACGGTCACTGAGCAGATGATCGAAAAATCCTATGCCATTCTGCTAATTGCGCTGTTACTCGCCGCGATTACTGCCGCTGTTATTCTGATCACCGCCCAACGTATGGTCGCGCCTATTAAAAATATGGCAGACAATTTAAACGACATCGCCAAAGGCGAAGGCGATTTAACCAAACGTCTTATTGTGAAAGGTGAAGATGAAATTGCACAACTAGGCCAATCCTTTAACCTGTTTGTCGATAAACTCCAAACCATCATAGGCGATGTGGCAAACGCGACCACTAAAGTTAAAACCGCCGCCAACGCGATTCACGATCAAACCAAAGTGATGTCGAGCCAACTCATCAGCCATAACAATGAAACCGATCAAGTGGTTACCGCTATCACTGAAATGTCAGCCACCGCCAGCGAAGTAGCGCAAAATACCACGCAAGTGGCTGAAGCGACTCACGCTGCCACTGGCGATGTAGCCAATGCTCAGCGCTGCGTCGATGCTTCTTTAGAAGAAATTTCGGCACTCATGGCGCAAATCAACAATGCGGCGGGCAGTATTCAATCCTTGAGCGAACAGTCTAAAAAAATCAACAACGTGCTGTCAGTGATTGGCGGTATTGCTGAGCAAACTAACCTATTGGCATTAAATGCCGCCATCGAAGCGGCCCGCGCCGGAGAACAGGGCCGAGGCTTTGCCGTGGTGGCCGATGAAGTGCGTAACTTAGCGAGCCGAACGCAATCAAGCACTTTAGAAATCAATGAGATGCTAACTGAACTGCACAAGCTTGTCGCACTGGCAGTAAAAACGATGGAAGAAAGTCAGCAAAGCTGCGTGCGCTCGGTAGACTCTTCCCGTGCAATTTCTGAAAGCCTTGGTTCAGTGACATCGGCGGTCACGGCAATTAACGACATGAGCACCCAAATTGCGACGGCGGCCACGGAACAAAGCTCTGTAACCGAAGAAATCAACCGTAATGTGTTCGCCATCCAAGAGATAGTGAATGAGTTACTCCATTCCAGCGAAGATGCTGCCAGAGTCAGCCAGACCGTGTCGCAGGAAGGAATTAACTTAGGTAAGCTCGTCGGTCAGTTTAAGATTTAAAATATTTTCAATGGGTTGCAAGCTAGAGAAGACATAGCAACCCATTGGTTTGCTGCAAATGTAAGATAAGGTCTCAGCCTTGCTGAGACCGATGGCAGTGGAATTGAAGGATTGTGGGATTTTTTAATTTCAAAAAGTAAAACTTAAATCCCATTGCCTACGTATATAAGTCCAAATACCCAATCCAATAGAAATGGCCATGTTCTCAATATTTAAGAAAAATCCCTTAAAAAAATTAACTCAGCAATATAACGCCAAGCTTGAACAAGCTATGCATGCCCAGAGAAAAGGCGATATTAGATCCTACTCAATGCTGACCGCTGAAGCCGAGCAAATCGAAAATCAAATAAAAGTGCTAGAAAAAGCAGCCCAGCAATAGAGGCGCATAGTGAGAACGCGAAACAAGCAAACTACCAAGAGTCGGCTTGAAAACGTGCCAATCTGGCCTCTGTGATAGTACATTGCGTCAGTTGCATCAACTCACCTAAAGTGATCGCGGGGTTGTCTGTGATAAGCCGAATCAACTTAGCGTCTAAGGGCTCTAACTTGTCCGCATGTTGCAGCAAGGCTGACTCCAACTTTTTGATAAGATAGCCAAACTGGCCATCATTAGCGATTAACTGCTGCGCCAGCAATGGCTCACTTTGTAAATGCGCACTGCAGGATTGGATCTTGATCGCCGCGCCAACTATGCACCAATTCCTTGAACACCGCACACGCTTAAGCTCGCAATCATACTGAGTTGCAATCGCCTGAGCCTGTTTAACCGCTTCCCGCCCAATTCGATGAATGAGCGAGGGCAGCGAGATACTAATGTCGTCGTTCATAACGCTTGGTTAACCGCTCTTTGATGCCTGCATGGATAAAGGGAAAAGCCTGCTCGACTTTAGATTCAAATACAAAATTCAATGCGCGGCAGTGTACTCTGCCTCACTTTATTCTAAAAGCTCCGCCCTCTGCCGGATAAGATTTGATGCGATTATGCTTTTACTCATTAACCCACATATTTTGAGTGAGTTTCGCACCAAGTTTGTAGCTTATGTTGTAAATCGCGCAGCTTCTTTGGGTAATGGCTCTGCTTGGCATAAACCATGTACAACTCATGTGGATAGCATTGCCATTGGGGAACGAGCAAAGTGAGTTTGTGCTGAGCGATATCCTCCTCTACCAAATAATAAGGCAGGCTAGCGATACCTGTACCACTCAAAGTAAGCAAATGTGTAGTGGCATAGTTTGAACTACACAGTGTAGGCTCAAAAGTGAGCGTGAGACTGTCCCCAGCGACCGGTTCAAACACCCACTGAGTTTCACCCGAAGACAATAGACGATAATGGCGTAAATCATCAGGGTGACGCACCTCTGCGGCGGCGGGATGCGCGGGCGCAACCACTAAAACATGGCGAATTCTGCCAAGATATCTGGCGATAAGATTATCGCTGTGCGCAATGCTTGTTCTTAAGGCGAGATCAAACTTGCCGAACTCAACATCTTGAATATTCTGCTCAAAACACAGTTCGAGTTTCACTTGAGGATACGCAGCAATAAACTGGAGCAGCATAGGACTCAGCAATTTTTTGCCCAGTTCCGTTGGAGCGGTGAATTTTAAAGTGCCGCAGGAGTCCTGCGTTAAATCCTGCACTAAACGCCCAGCTTCATTTGCCAGCCTCTCGATTTCGCAGGCTTTACCAAATAACGCTTGCCCTGCTTCGGTCATTGATACTCGCCGAGTGGTTCGGTGGAGTAATTGACAACCCATTTCATCTTCAAGGGATTTAACATGGCGCGACACTAAGCCTTTAGAAGCGCCGAGTTGTTCAGACGCAGCGCTAAAACTGTGCATTTTGGCAACCAGCATAAATGACTGCAGATGGGTGAGATTCATCAATTGAATCCATTAACGAAACAATGTGGTGATTATATGCGCTTTTTCTATTTAATTAACCAGACTATCCTCAATTCGTATTCAATTTAGGAGCATGTCATGAAAATAGTCGTAGTGGGTGCATCAGGCACAATCGGACAAGCGATAGTCCGCTTATTTCATTCAACTCAGCATGAAGTGATTCAGGTAGGGCGAACAACGGGGGATGTCCTGATAGATATTCGGGACGAACATTCACTCCATCAAGGGCTAAAAAAAGTCGGTAAAGTCGATGCAATTATCGCAGCGATGGGAGACGTCGCCTTTAAACCCTTTGCCCAACTCGACCAAGCCGATTGGCAAAAAGGCATACAGAGCAAATTGTTAGGCCAAATCCAGTTAGTGCAAATTGGCAGTCAGTTTTTAAATGCGGGCGGCAGTTTTACCTTAACCAGTGGCATTATCGCCGATGTCCCAGTAAAAGATGGCGTTAGCGCCGCCACCATAAACGGCGCACTTGAGCATTTTGTTACCGCCGTCGCGGGAGAATTACCTGCGCAGCAGCGAATAAACATTGTCAGCCCAACGGTATTAAGCGAGTCGTTAGCGAGCTATCAGGACTATTTCCCCGGTTTTAGTGCAATCAATGCCGACACATTAGCCAAGGTTTATTTGCGCTCAGTCATGGGCAGAGAAAACGGCCGAGTGCTGAAAGCCTTTTCCAGCTGCGGCGCAGTCTTGCCTTAACAGCAGTGTCCTAACTGCAATGCCCTAACAGCTGTGCCCTAACAGGACAACCGAACCTTGTAACGCAAGGCGCGTAATCAGTCACAGTTAAAGTCTTGAGCGTTGCGCTGGGATTGCCTACAATAGCGCACGCTTTTTCACTATAGACAATGACAGATCACGACCATGACCGACACAACATCATTACCTGCTTTACCGGATCGCCTTTCCGTTAACCCACGCAGCCCACACCATGTGGCAGAAATTTTCGAGCACGATATCGGTATTAAGCTCAACGGCAAAGAGCGTTTTGATGTCGAAGAATATTGCATCAGTGAAGGTTGGGTAAAAGTGCCAAGCAAATCCTTAGACCGTCGCGGCCAACCTCTTTTGCTCACAGTAAAAGGCACAGTTGAAGCGTTTTATCGTTAAGCTTTAGCGCAAAGAGCAGGATCATAACAACGGCCAATTAATATTGGCCGTTTTTGTTTGCCTATTCTACTTCTGCGGCTAAACCATAGGCCTGGTAAATCTGTTTTACACGGCCCGATGCAGCCATATCAAGCAGCGCCCGATTAAGTTCATCGAAAATAGCAGCATGGGTAGAGTTACGGGACATACCAAAATAATGTTCGATCCGATTCGACTGACGGTAATCGGCATAGCTAAAACGATCGTAACCGAGCTGCTTGAAGGCATTCTCAATGGCGGCACGATCGAGCACCACCATAGTGTCGAAACGCCCCATGATAAACATGCGAGCCATGTTTTCATCATCGGTAGACTCAATTTTACGTAGCGCGGGATCTGTATTAAAACGCTCAAAATAAACTGTGCCCCGTTTAACCCCTACAGTAAGCTGATACAAATCCTCATAGGACTTAATCCGTCCTTCCTCGCCGGCTTTTACGAGAAACAAAATATCACGAGTTTGCGTGGCGATAGGACCAAGAAACCGTACAAATGCCTCTCGTTCATCGTCTCGTATGGTGCGCGGCACAATATCGACCGTTCCGACCCGCAACTCATGAATGCTGCGTGCAAAAGGACGCGCGCTCCATTCGACGCGATAACCGACCTTAGCCGCCGCTTCCTCAAGAATATCCTTTAATGGACTCGTCATAGTATTAGTCTGCTCATCAAGCACCATCTCAGGAGGACGATGCCGAAAATCGGCACGCAGCACTTTAGAAAAAGGAGCCGATTGCAGCTCAGCGGCGACAATGATGTCCGCGAAAAAACCACAACCAAGCACACACAAAATTGCGTAAACAGAAGGCAACGAAACAAGGATACTTTTAAAATACATAGAGATGCCCGCGAATTTATATGTTGCATTTAGCATAACTCAAAAAATCGAAAACTAAAGTGCATAAAACATAGGCCCAGCCTGTAATTGTGATAAAGCGCATTGATTAAACTGCACAGAGCGGGTTAAAGTGTGACCACAAAGTAAAAAGTGTGACCACTTAAGGAAAATGCAGGGCAAACTCGAACTCAATCATCGAGCACGCCATTTAGGGAAGAAGAAGCAAATCAGCAATGTGCGCCCAAACTCTAAGCAGACAAGTCTGCCACCACTTTCCAAAATAATAAGTACATTTTATTAGCGGGTTATGTCATCGGGTTAACTATTGACTCGCATTACTTCAGGGACGTAAATGACCGATTTCAGCAGCATTCTTTTATCCTACGGGATACTTCTGTCTGGCCTTCTTGTCACAGTGGGTGTGATGTATGTGTTGCTCAAACATCGCGATGCAACCGTCAAGCTGCCCGTTGATCGTGAGCAACTGACCCGTATCCCCGCCTATGGCTTACAAGAGCAAATCCATGATCTGCAATTAGATTTAATCGGCTGCATGATGATGGGACTATTGATTGTTTGCCTTCCATTTGCCGCCAGCAGCATCCAAGCGCATATCACAGTCGGAAAATTCCCTTGGTTGTTCGCCTTAACAGGTTTAATAGGAGTAATTTACTTCGGTATTAAAACCTGGAAACTCTTTTCAAAGCTCACCAAGTTACGCCTAGGTCATACAGCAGAAATCGCCACAGCCAATGAACTCATAGGCTTACAAGCATTGGGTTATCAAGTGTTTCACGATGTCCAAGCCGACGGCTTTAACATCGACCATCTTGTCGTAGGCAAAAATGGCGTATTCGCCATTGAAACCAAAGGCCGCCATAAGCGCAACAAAGACCTACTCCAAACCAATGGAAATGGCCTAGGCTCTGGTAAAAAAGGTTATCAAGTATTTTATAAAGACGGGCGATTAAACTTCCCCTCGTGGACAGAAACCAAACCCATCGAACAAGCGCAGCGCCAAGCCCAATGGGTCAGCCAATGGTTAACCAAAGCCACAGGCACGCCAGTAACCTCAACCCCAGTCCTAGTATTCCCCGGCTGGTATGTCACGAGTCAATCAAAACCACCGTTCCCGATCCTCAACCACAAACAATTAGTCGGCACTATCCCAACACTAAGAACCCAAGCACTCACCCAGCAACAAGTAGAACAAATTATTTATCAAGTCGCACAAAGATGTTTGAGTAAATCCGAAACTTAATGTGGAATGAATGGTTTTATTATCAGACAAAATCAGCAGGAAACGGTAATTGTAAGTACTAAATAGTTATCGAATTATTGCAAAACAAGGTTTACATTGAAGAAGTTAATCTGGCAATATTAATAACCTAATACAACCTAAACTAAACTAAACTAAACTAAACTAAACTAAGAGAATTATAAATAAAATGGAAAACATATTTAAAGAAACACTCAAAAAATCACCAATAATTACTCTAGCAATTGCACTACCATACGCAATTTTCACCAAAATTTTAGATTTAGAATTTAACATCGAAATTATAACGATAATTATTTTATCAACTGTTGCAATATCATATTTAACCATTTACCTAAAATTAAGAAAAAAAATTAAATCAGAAATAAAAATTTCTGAACAAGAAATAGAAAACATTAAAACTGATGGTGGTGATTTTTTAATTGGAACGAACAATTTAGACTCTGAAAGTATAATAATAGAAAAAAACACCGTTAAAGGAGTTGAAACTGGTGGTGGGAACTTTACTGTAGGAGTTAGGCGTGATTAAAAATGGGAAATAGTACAAATCTAACTCTTATAGAAAGAGTAAATAATGATTATGAAATGATTGAATCACGTATGAAAGAAAATAACTCTTTATTATCTATACACGAAAATCAAATTTCAAATATAAATACAAATGGAGGTAATTTCACTGTTGGTCATTATTATGCTCCGAATCCAACCAAAATAGAGTTACTAATTAAAGCTGCAAGAGCATTTGCGGATGATAGTGAGGAATACCGAGATTTACTTGATGAACTAGACAATTATCAAAAGCCACGACTAGGTCGAGAAATTATTGGTTTGGAAAAAAAATTAGAAAGAGCAAAGATGACACCATTACTTGAAGATGCTATTTATCTTAAAAGTAATGCCATTAAAAAAATTGCACGTTATCAACTACAGAGTCATAAAGCTGCGGTGCACAACTACATTTACGGAAAAATCAATGAAATATTTAATTCTCAAATAGCACCCAAAATTAGAGCTGGACAAAATTACAATGAAATTGACCAGTTTATTTCAACTATGATTATTCAACCGTTAGCTGATGAAGTATGTGCCGCAGATCCAACAATAAATAGTGATACAATAAGAGGAATGCTGTATATATTAACAGGCAATTGCCATCTAACATGGAAATAACATGCTACTCTACCATCCTTATAAAGACTCTAATCATTGCATATTTAGAATGCTCACAATTCTATCTACTCTAGATAAAAGCATCGAACTGGAAAAACTAAGAATTTTAGATTTTTATTATATTTTCCCTCATTTCATAAAGGAGATTGATGGCTGGCCAAGAGCATATATATCTTTCAAGAAAATAGCAGAGGAGATCTCTGAACCTTTCGAGAACACCCCGAATAAAAAAAAGCTTTTTTTTGAACTTAATCAAATACAAAGTCAGGCAATAATGAAATTATGTGCAAGAGAAATATTATCAATTAAATTAGCAAAAAATGGGATAATTAAACTTGAAAAATCAAAGATCTCTGAAGATTTCATGAAAAATATTGAAGACGAAAAAAACAATAATGCAATTTCATTAAATTTGGTTTCTAACTTCTTGTCCAAGATTGAATGGAAAGGAAAAAATGGCCTAAAAAAAAGAACAGGATTGATGGAGTATAAATATGACGAATAAAACAAAACTAAAAATAAATCGTGTCGTTATAAAGAAATCAGGTAAAGATGCATACAATGAAGAATTTCATTCTGGAATAAATATTATTCGAGGAGAAAATAGTACTGGTAAATCTACGATAATGGAACTTATATCATATGGTATTGGTGCAGATATAAAACGACAACATTGGAAAAACGAGGCTTTAACTTGTGATGAAATATTCATTGACTTATATCTAAATACTAGGCGTTTTTTATTTAAGAGACCAATAGAAGATGAAGGTAGTAAACCTCCAATATATATGAAAGAGGGTAATTATGAAGATGATGCAAAAACTCTAGATGGATGGCATAAATATGGATATAAGAAAACAGAAAATAAGGTAAGTTTTGCGACCAGAATATTTGACTTACTTGGTTATAAACAGCATGTCACTGCTGAAGATGATAATTTGACCGTCCATCAAATTTTCAGATTATTATATGCAGATCAAGATACTCCAGCATCAAATATTTTCAGATGGGAACCTTTAAACTACGATAAAGACTCTATGAGATTAGCCATTGGAGAGTTTTTATTTGGATTTGATGACTTATCGATACACGACCTACGTCAAAAAAGACAAATAGCCAACAAGAAATTTGAAAAAATTGATGAAGAGCTAACTTCAATCTATAGAGTATTAGGAAAAACAAATATAAATGCATCTACTAAGGAAATAAATAAAGAAATTCAGTTACTCAACAATGACATATTGATAATTGAAGAAAAGATAAAGAAAAATAGAATAGAAAGTTTTAATTATTGCGATGAAAAGCTAAAGGCTGAAGCTATAAATATTAATAAAAAAATCTCTACAACTTCATCTAACATCGCAAAACTAGAGAATGAAATAGTATCCATAACATATGACATTAAAGAGAGTGAAGACTTTTTAAATTCGCTTGAGTTTAGAAAGTCATCTATAACAAATGCGCAAGCAACAGTAAATTACTTAGGCTTAGTTGATTTTGAATATTGTCCTAGTTGCTTAAGTAGAGTGATAGATTCTAAAAATTACAGTTGTTGTAGTTTATGTAAAACAGAAATTAACGCCAGCGTGATAAATGAATCATATTTACAGGCTATTGAACAAATTGATTTCCAGTACAAGGAAACATCATCATTAATTGAAATAAACAAAATTAATAAATCACGAATTCTTGCAAGAATAAACTTAGAAATTAATGAAATAAACAAACTAAGGTCAGAATTTAGAGAGGTAAACTCATTTACAGATGACTTTGAGCTTAACTTAACAAGATTTGCTAGCGAAAAAGGTTTTATTGAATCTCAAATTAAATCATTGAGTGACAAGTTAGAGTTAGCTGCAGAGATTGATTTAAAGGTTGATGAAAAATTAAGATTACAACATATACTCACTAAAATAGATGATGAACTCAGTAGACTTGAAAAAAATCAATATAGAAGGAAAAATAAAGTTTTTTCAGAAATTTCAAATTCAGTTATTAATATACTATCGAAAGATACGGGGACTGAAGACAGATTTAGTAAAGCCGAAAAATTTGATTTCGACTTTGCTCAAAACATTATGCTTTTGGATAATAGAGCTAATTTTTCTGCAAGCTCAAATGTCTTGCTCAAAAACTCGTTTCATTTAGCAGTGCTTCTCACAGCCTGTAATGATAAAGACTTTAGACTTCCGTGTTTTACTATGTTAGACAATATCGAAGATAAAGGAATGACTCAAGATCGAAGTAAGAATTTCCAGAGGATTATTGTAGAATTGTGTGAGAAGATTAATACTGACTTTCAAGTAATAATGACAACATCCATGATTGATGAATCATTAAATAATAAAAAGTATGGTGTTGGTCCGTATTATAACAAAGGTGAACATACTTTAAATTTATAAATAATTCGAAATATATCTAGACAGATATATGTTGCGAATATCAGGACAGACATAACTCTCCACTCAATGGTTACACCAGAACTGGCATTGTTGCACCAGTGATCTTCTAAAACATGGATGTTTTAGTAGAGCCTACAAGGATGACTAATGTTTACATCATGGGCGGCGAGTCACTGGTGTAGCTAATATAAGAGAATGCAAAAGCCTGCGGTAGGCAATTGGGGAATACCGTAGCAAGAAGCCACAAAATGGCCAGAATAAATGGCCATCCATAATAAATCAACAACATAACCTACTTGTGGCTTGCCTACGTCGGCAATGGCTAAAATTGCTTAAACGAGAACCATCAAACGTGGCAAGGAGTGCATCTGAGATAATAAATTGAGCTAATTCGTTCAAAAATGGCGTATTTCGGACGAGACAAGCCATCCCGTAGTGCTTGAAAGGTGTTCGGAGATGATGGTTTTAGAAGTGATATTAAGTCGCTATCAGTTGCAGTGAAAATACTGACAGCTTGCCGCAAAGTGCCGTCGTCGTTTTTCTAAATGTTCACAGTAATCGGTCAGTTCTTGCAGCGTTCCCACTGGGCCATGAAATAACTTGCCAAACTCGGTAGTGAGCTTAAGCCAATTGTCTTTGTGGATATTTAATCTTGTCAGTAACTTAGCGCTATTTTCACTGATGCTTCCACGCTTATCACTGCGAATTATTCGACCTGTATCATCAACCAATTGAAGGTAATCAATTAAGGAAAACGCAATGCCATTGGGCCGGTTCTCACGCTCATTACCGATAAAAGGTAGTAGATTTTTAGGTTGTTCACCTTTTAATGCGGCCCGAATGCGCAGCTGAATACTGGTATGGTCGGATT